>CAYPVD010000015.1:0-24380 GCA_964414055.1 uncultured Fibrobacteraceae bacterium | reverse complement strand
CAGGATGACGCCGCAAAACCGCACGGGGAAGTTGCCGCCCCCACCGTCTTCGGACCGGGTGAAAAGCTGGTCTTCGACATCACCTACGGGCCCATCAGCGCCGGCGAAGCGACCCTGGAAGTGCAGGAGGTAATCGATTTCAACGGCCGGCGCTGCTATCGCATCGAGAGCCGCACCAACAGCAACCGTTTCTTCTCATCCATCTACAAGGTGCGCGACCGGGTATCCTCGTACATCGACGTGGAGCATCTCTACTCCCTGTACTTCTACAAGCGGCTGCGCGAAGGCGATTTTCGCAGGACGGTGGAAGTCGTGTTCGATCACCGGGAAGGCAAGGCGCACTACGCCGACGGGCAGGAGTTTCCCGTCGTGCCGGGGGTGCAGGACGTCCTGTCGGCCTTCTACTTCGTGCGCAACCTGGACCTGGCCCCGGGTAAGATCTTTTCCGTGCCGGCCCATACCTCGCACAAGTCATATGACCTGAAGGTCCTGGTTCACGGCAGGGAGACGGTGAAGACGGATGCCGGCAAGTTCGAGTGTTTCGTGGTGGAACCGGTCCTGCAGGGGGAGGGTCTGTTCAAGCACGAGGGTAAACTCATCCTCTACCTGACCGATGACGCCTACAGGTTGCCCGTCATGATAAAGACCAAGGTTCCGGTGGGGACAATCGATGTGGAACTGAAATCCTTCCAGCTCGGCGAGCCGCTCAGACCCCTGACCCGCGAGGTGCCCGTTGAACAGCGCTGACCATGCCGTTGATCATCTGATTCCCCCTGCGGGCTGGATGGATGATCAGGGAGACGATGAAGTGCCCGGTTTCGCCTGGTTCCTGTTGCTGGCCGCCCTGCTGGCCGCCCTGTTGCGCTTGTACCGGCTGGACGGGCAGTCCCTGTGGGTGGATGAGATCCAGACCTGGCGTCATGTTCGCCCCGACGCGGGTCTGGTCTTCTGGCGCCAGATCCTGGACGCCATCCAGGGCCCGCTTTACCCGGCAGTGCTCTGGCCGGTAGTGCGCTGGCAACCCGACGCCTTCTGGATGCGTCTGCCGGCGGCGGCGGCGGGCGTGCTCACGGTTCCGGTCCTGGGCCTGTTCGGCGCCAGGCTCTTCGATCAGCGTACGGGCCTCCTGGCCGCCCTGTTCCTGGCGGTCAACCCGTTCCACGTCTGGTACAGCCAGGAGGCGCGCGGCTATTCCCTGCTGATGCTCTTCGTCGTCATGGCGGGTCTATATGCCCTGCAGCTGAGTAGGGGCAAGGGGAATGTCGGCCATGTCCTCGGGCTGGGAGTCTGCGGTGCCCTGGCCATGGCCGGCAATCTTTCGGCCGCGTTCTTCTGGTTGGCCCTGGGGGTGGCCTGGCTCTATTCCTTCCTGCGCGGACACAGGAAGGGTGCGGGGCTGTGGCTGCTGGGGCTGGGTGCGGGCGTGGTCCTGATGTCGCCCTGGTTCCTGCAGGCCTCGGGGATCTGGGAAGTGGGCAGGATCCTGCCGGGTGCCGCCACCGGCGAGGCCCTGCGGGGCGATTCCACCTTCAGTCTCCTGGCCGTTCCCTACACCGTCTTCAGTTTCTTCTGCGGGTACAGTTGCGGTCCTTCCCTGGCGGAGCTGCACCGGTTGAGCGGGCACGCGATCCTGGCCGGCTACTGGCCGGTCCTGGGCGCTGCGGCCCTGGTCATGGTGTTTCCGCTGTGGCGCGCCTTCAGGTCCCTGCGTGGGGAGCAGTGGGCGCTGCTCGTGTGGGTGGCCGTTCCTTTCGTGGTCCTGATCGTCTTGGCGCAACGCAACATCAAGCCCTGGAATCCTCGCTACCTGTCGGCGGTATTGCCCTGGTTCCTGGTCCTGCTGGCTGTCGGGACGGTCAGGATGCAGGGGCGCCGGCGGGCGGTCTCCGCGTTGCTGCTGACCGGAATGATGCTCTGGTCCCTGGGTAACGACTTCTGGAACCCACGCTATGCCAAGGAGGACGTGCGGGCTGCGGCGGAGTTCCTGACCCGGAGCAACCCGGCCGGAGAGCCCATCGTGGTGCCGGTGGTGACCTCGGTGTTCGATTTCTATTATGACGGGCCCGGCGCCCTGCTCGACACATACCATGTCCCGGCTCTTGACGGGCCGGAAGCCGCCGGGCAGTTTATGTCTACAAGGATGCAGGGGATGGATGCGGCCTGGATCGTCTGTGCCCGGTGCTGGGAATTCGACCCGGAGGATTTCCTGCCCGCTGTCCTGTCCCGTGCGGGGACCTTGTTGCTGGAATTCAAGGCCCCCGGGGTCAAGGTCTATCACTGGCAGCGTCGGGATGCGGAGTCCTGATGACGAAAGAAAACTTCTTCGGAGACGAGAATTCCTTCGCCGCCTTCATCGAGGAGGCCGCGCCGGGTTATCTCATACAGGACCCGATGTACTACCGGTTCATCAAGCGTATGATCGATATCCTGGCGTCCTTGTCGGGCCTGATCCTGCTGCTGCCCCTGTTTCCCTTCATCGTCACCCTCATCAAGCTGGAGACCGCCGGCCCCATCTTCTTCCGCCAGCGGCGTGTGGGGCTGAAGGGGCGTCTGTTCGATTGTTACAAGTTCCGCAGCATGGCCGTTGACGCCGAGGTCCAGAAGGCGCGCCTGCAGCACCTGAACGAAGCCACCGGCGCGGCCTTCAAGATCAAGGACGATCCCCGGGTCACCGGCGTCGGCCGTTTTCTGCGGCGCAGCAGCCTGGACGAGTTTCCCCAGCTATTCAACGTCTTGAGAGGGGACATGTCCATCATCGGGCCGCGGCCCCAGATTCCCGTGGAGGTCAAGGAGTACTCCCCCCGGGATGCTCTGAGACTGCTGGTCAAGCCCGGGTTGACCTGCCTGTGGCAGGTCTCGGGGCGCAGTCACCTGGATTTCTCCGAATGGATGGAACTGGATCGGCGCTATGTGAAGACCCGCAGCCTGAAAACGGATTTCCTGATCCTGCTGCGAACCCTGCCCGCCGTCATCGAGCGCAAGGGCGCCTATTGATGGCTGCCGGCGCCGGTCGGCCGGGCTGCCCGCCAAAGGACTTGGAGGGTACAACTTCGTGTGATAAATTATCGTCCTGATTTTCCCGGTCTCCGGTCGCCCGCCGGATCCAGGCCGGGAGTCGTCTTCGGCACCGACTTTGGAGTTCGCTCACCGTCATGGACCTGGATTATCTTCTGATCGATGTGTTCACCGACCGTCCTTTCGGGGGCAGCCGGTTATACCTGTTTCCCGCCGGCGACGACATGCCGGGCGGGTTGATGCAAAAGATCGCCCAGGAGCTTGGTGCCGGGGAAACCGCCTTCATCAGCGGTGCGGGTCCGGATCCGCACCGTGCGCGGCTGCGGGTCTTCACCCCTTCGGTGGAAATCCCTTTCGGGGGGCATTCGGTCCTCGGGGCGACCTTCGCTCTGGACCATCTGGGGCTACGCTCTCCCGGGGCCGCCGGCGCGCCCTTCGTCTGGCAGCTGGAGGCGGGTCTGTACGAGGTGGATACGCGCGAGGAGGCCGGGGTACGGACATACGGTCTGAACCAGGATCGCCCCGAGTTCATGGGACAGTATTTCCACCGGGAAAAGGTGGCCAGCACCCTGGGGCTCAGCGAGGAAGACATCGCCATCACCGGGCTGCCTTGCGAGATCGTTTCCACGGGTCTTCCCATCCACGTGGTGCCGCTGGCTTCCCTGGACGCCATGGCCCGGATCGCCCTGCGGCGCAAGCATGCCGATGAGATAGCCAGGGACCTCGGTTTCGGCGATCTTTTCGTCTTCACGTGCGAGACCGAGGGTACGGATGCGGATGTCCATTGCCGTATGTTCGCGCCCCACTTCGGCATCCCGGAGGATCCGGCCAGCGGAGCGGCTACCGGTGCCCTGGCCGCCTACCTGATCAAGCACCGCCTGGTCAAGATCCGGGAACAGGTGCGGATCGTCAGCGAGCAGGGGCTGGAAATGGGTCGCCCCAGCCGCATCATCGTCGAGGCCTCGGTGGTCGACGGCAAGGCCGTTTCCGTCAAGGTCGGAGGTCAATGCGTCCTGGTCGGTTCCGGGACCCTCAACGTTTCCTGAAATCACTTCGCCGCGGCTCGCGGCCGCGGTTGAAAGCGAGGCTGGCTAATGGCTGTTCCCGTCGGATTATCCCCCGAGATGTGCGAGATGGTGATTCAGACCCTGCGACAGGTGGTCGGCAGGGAAATGCCCGACGACAGGATCCTGGAACTGGACGCCCGGGACGAGTGTCCCGAGGACCTGGTCCGCAAGCTGCTGTCCCCGGACGTGGGGCTGCACCTGATATTCCTGCCCGAGGACGTCGGCGGCCTGGGCGGCGGGGCGCGGGATATCTGCCGGGTGAGCGAAGTGATGGCCGGCATCGACCTGGGGCTGGCGACGACCTTCCTGGCCATCCTGCTGGGCACCGATCCCATCCTGGTGGGGGGCACACCCGAGCAGAAGAAGGACTGGCTCTCCAGGATCGCCACCGGCGAGGCCATCGTCGCCTACGGGGTGACCGAACCCGAGGTGGGCAGCAACGTGGCGGCGGTCAAGACCATGGCCGAGCGCATCCTCGATGACGAGGGCAACGTGACGGGATACCGGCTCAACGGCGCCAAGCAGTTCATAACCAACGGCGGGATCGCGGACATCTACACCATCCTGGCCAAGACCCCCGACGGGCCGAGCTTTTTCGTGGTGGAACGGGGAACGCCGGGTCTGGAAGTGGGCCGCCACGAGGAGAAGCACGGCATCAGGGCCTCCAACACCACGGGGGTGTTGCTGGAGGACGTGGAAGTCCCGGCGGCCAACCTGCTGGGCGGGGTCGAGGGGCAGGGCCTGAAGCAGGCCAACGCCGTGTTCGGCTACACCCGCCTGATGGTCGGGGCCTTCGGGCTTGGCGCCGGACAGGCCGCCCTGGAAAGGGCGCTGGCCTACGGCAAGACCCGCATCCAGTTCGGTACTCCCCTGGTCGAAAAGGAGGGATACCTGCTGCAGCTGCTGGTCGAACCCTGGATCGACCTGGAGGCCGGCCGCGCCCACATGGAGGAGATCGCCCTGCGCATCGACGGGGGCGAGCACGACATGGGCACCGAGGGCGCCATCGCCAAGTTCTGGTGCACCGAGGCCGGCAACCGCGCCGCCGACGCGGCCATCCAGGCCCACGGCGGCTACGGCTACACCAGGGAATACATGGTGGAGAAGATGAAGCGCGACGTGCGCATCACCACCATCTACGAGGGTACCAGCGAGATCCAGCGCAGCATCGTCTCCATGTATCGCTGGAAGGAGACGGTGCGTTCCAAGGGAGGCTTCTACACGGGGCTCGCCGACGGGATGGACGAACTGCACCGCGCTGACGGCCGGGTGGGAGCAGATCTGGTCGCCCGTGCCATGCGGGCGGTCAACGCCGTCATCCTGCACATGCACAAGGGGCGGCTGACAAGGCATCAGATGGTGATGTTCGCCTTCGCCGAGATGATGGCCATGGTGGAGGTGGCGGCCGCTTTCGCCGCCAAGGCGGCGCGTCTGAATGCCGAAGATGACAGGCGGGCCCCGCTGTTTTCCGCCATGAGCCGCGCCTTCGCCTGCAGGACGGCAGGCCGCGTATTCGATGCGGGCAAGTTGTGCGCCACCGCCCTGGGCGAGGCGGGCCAACTAAGCGCCGAAGCCTCCGAATTGCTGGCCGAGCTGGATGCCGTGCTGCCGGCCACGGTCTACGCGGGCTTGTGGCTGCACATGGTCGAGGTCGGCGATTATCTGAAGCAGATGGATTGAGGAGTCGATCATGCCGGTTCCGGATTTCCAGGCGCAGGTTCAGAAGTGGCGCCGCAGGACGGCCGATCGCACGTCGGGCCACGCCTACGTGCGTCTGGCGGAAATGCTGATCGGGGCGGGCCGCGAGGATGAGGCCCTGGAAACCCTGGAGGAGGGGGTCGCCAGGGGGCCGGTTTCCCACGGCGCCCTGCTCCACCTGGGTCGGTTGCTGCTGGCCAAGGGAAGGGATATCGAGGCGCGGAGCCATTTGCTGCGCCTGCTGGGGGAGGATCCCGGCAATACCCGGGCCTTGGCGATCCTGGCGGAGCAGGCCCGGACCGCCGGGCGCAGGGAAGAGGCCGCGCGCTTCTACCGGCGGCTGGTCGAGTTGGAACCGACCGAAGCCAAGTGGAGCGAGTTGCTGGGGGAGGTCAGCCGACGGGCGGCGGAAGGTTCGTCTACCGATGGGTTGGCGGAAGGGGCCGGCAGACAGCCCACGCCGACCATGACGTTGGTGGATATCTACCTGGCGCAGGGGTACCGCGACCGGGCACTGTCGGCCCTGCAGGAGATGGCCGCCCTGGACCCCGGGCGCGAGGACGTGAAACGGCGGCTCGCCGAGATCCAGGGGGATCTGTCCCTGGGCGCGCGGTCGGGGGGCCTGGATCCGGGGGAAGGCGGGAAGCCGGCGGATCGCCTGGTCGACCCCGCGCGCCTGGCCGAGGTCAAGACCGAGGCCGCTCGTCGGCGCGCGGCCGAAAAGCAGATGTTCCAGTCCTGGGTCAGGAACCTCCGTCGCGGGCGGGAGCAGTGATGGCCGCCGGGCGCGTCGCCGTGCTGGGCGGCCCGAACCTGGGCCGATTGGGACTGCGGGAACCCGAGCTGTACGGCGAGGTCACCTGGGAGGAACTGGAGGCCCGGTGCCGGGCCTGGGCCTCGGAGTTGGATCTCAAGCTGGTGTTCGACCAGACCGATAGCGAAGGGGAACTGGTGAGGATGATCCATGCTGCCGGGGCCGACTGCGACGGGTTGATTCTCAATGCGGCCGCCTACACCCACACGTCGGTGGCCGTGCGCGATGCCCTGCTGACCCTGGAGATACCGGTCCTGGAACTGCACTTGACCAATCCGTCCGCCCGGGAGCCGTTTCGGCGGCGCAACTTGCTGCAGGACGTCGTTACGGGGGGGGTATTCGGCCTGGGCACCGAGGGATACCGCCTGGCCCTGGAGGGCATGGCAGGACTTCTGAGGGGCAACTGATTTATTGCCAGACGGCCAAGCCCGTGTTATCAATGGGCGGGTTTTCAACAGGAGTCCTCGGGGCCCTGTAGCGCATGCAGAACACCAAGGAGCTGTTTAGTGGCCGATACAAGCGATTTCCGGACGGGATTCACGATCCGGCACAAGGATGGGATCTGGAGCATCGTGGAATTCCAGCATGTCAAGCCCGGCAAGGGCGGGGCCTTCGTGCGGACCAAGCTGAAGAACGTCGAGAACGGCAAGGTCGTCGAACACACCTTCCGCGCCGGCGAGAAGGTGGAGGAGGTCCGGCTGGAAAAGCGTTCCTACCAGTACCTGTATCCCGACGGCGAGTTCTATGTCTTCATGAACATGGAGAACTACGAGCAGATCCAGCTGCACAAGGACAACCTGGGGGATGTGCCTCTTTTCATCAAGGAGAGCGACATGTGCAGCATCCTGATGATGGAGGGCAAGCCCCTGTCCGTGGAGCCGCCGCTGACGGTGGAACTGGCGGTCAAGCAGACCGATCCGGGCGTGCGGGGAGATACGGCCCAGGGCGGGTCCAAGCCCGCCACCATGGAGACCGGGCTTGTCGTGCAGGTGCCGTTGTTCATCGATGAGGGAGAGGTCCTGAAGATCGATACCCGGACAGGCAAATACCTGGGGAGGGTTTGACATGGCAAATGTTGAAGATCGCCGCGGCAGGATGGACATCCAGCAGGTCCGCGAACTGGTGAAGCTCGTGGAGGACAGCGGCATCGAGGAGCTCGAGGTCTCCCACAAGGATACGACCATTCGTATCCAGAAATCCGGGCGCATGATGCAGGGCGCCATGGCCATGGCGCCCATGCCCGCGCCTGCGCCCGTGCCGCCTGTTCCCGGCGCTGCCGCTGCAGTGCCCCCGGTTGCGGCCGACCCGGTGCGCGCCAAGTGGCGCGAGATCCGCTCCCCCATCGTGGGCACCTTCTACCGGTCCCCGGCTCCCGATGCCGAGCCCTTCGTCAAGGTGGGGGACAAGGTCAGCCCAGGGCAGACCCTGTGCATCGTCGAGGCGATGAAGGTGATGAACGAGATCGAGGCCGAGTTCGGCGGGGTCATCAAGGACATCCTGGTGGAGGACGGCCAGCCGGTGGAGGCCGAAGCCATCATGTTCCTGGTCGATCCGGGTTAACGGGTTTCGGCCTTGTTCCTGCCTCTACCGGACGGGTCCCCAGCGGCCCGTCCGGTTTCGTTATGCGGGGTGATTCCCGGTCAAGTTCCCCGTCCTGTTGCCGATGTTCCGGGAGAGGATCGGAAGTCGACCGCTTAACGGGCCAGCAGGAGAAGACCGTCCATGGATATCAAGCGCATCCTGACCGAAATGATCGAACGCGGGGCCAGCGATCTGCACCTGAAGGTGGCCACCCCGCCGGTTCTGCGAATCAACGGCAGTCTGGTGCAGGCCGACTATCCCGCGCCCTCGGTGCAGGACATGGTGGCGGTGACCCAGCAGGTTCTCACCGCCGGCCAGCGGGAAACGTTCGAGAGCACCCGGGAAATCGATTTCGCCTTCGGCGTGCCGGGCGTGGCCCGTTTCCGGGCCAATTTCTACGTGCAGCGGGGGACCATCGCCATGGTGTTCCGGCATGTGCCGGTGGAGATCATGACTCCCGACGAGTTGGGTCTGCCGCCGGTGGTCAAGGAACTGTCCATGCGCCAGCGCGGCCTGATCCTGGTCACAGGGACCGTGGGCAGCGGCAAATCCACGACCCTGGCCTCAATGGTGGACATCATCAACCGGGAAAGCGCCCGCCACGTGATCACCATCGAGGATCCCATCGAATTCCTCCACCGCGACCGAAACTCCATTATCAGCCAGCGTGAAATCGGTTGCGACACTACGAGTTACTCCGACGCCTTGAAGCATGTCCTGAGGCAGGATCCCGATGTCATCCTCATCGGGGAGATCCGGGATTCCGAGTCCATGAAGATCGCCCTGACCGCCGCCGACACGGGCCACCTGGTGCTGAGCACCATGCACACCATCGACGCCACCCAGACCGTCAGCCGCATCATCTCCTTCTTCCCGCCCCATCAGCACCAGGAAATCAGGTACCTCCTGGCCAGCACCATGCAGGCGGTGATCTCCCAGCGGCTGGTGGCCGACGCCGGAGGATTGCAGCGGCACCCGGCCTGCGAGATTCTCATCGCCACCAGCACCATCCGGGATTACATCAGGGATCCTGAAAAGACGGTGATGATCCGACAGGCGATCCAGGACGGTTTCGTCTCCTACCAGATGCAGACCTTCGACCAGTCCCTCATGCAGCTTTACAAGGAGGGCAAAGTGAGCCTGGATGTGGCCACCAAGGCCAGCAGCAACCCCCACGAGTTCCTGCTGCGCATCAAGGGGATCCAGGGTTCCTCCGACAATTCCTGGGACCGGTTCGAGGAAAAGCCGGTCGAAGAAGAGGAGAAAGTGGATATTCAGCGCATTTGACGCTGATTGCCCCTCCCTGCTGTGCAATGAAGATGGCCCCAGCCGGGGCCATTTTCGCTTGCCATCAAAGGGGCAGGCGACGACAATAAGGCCACGAAAACAATAGCGGGTTCCTGTGGGTTGTCTAAGATACGGACGTCCCCGCCCGGTCATCCAGGTGTCAGCCACCGGAAAGTCGTCGATGTTCAAGAAAATTCTCATCGCCAACAGGGGCGAGATCGCCCTGCGGATCATGCGTGCCTGCCGGGAGCTCGGGGTCCAGAGTGTCGCCATCCATTCGGCGGCCGACGTGAGTTCGCAGCACGTCAAGTACGCCGACGAATCGGTGTGCGTGGGCAAGACCTCCATCGCCGAAAGCTACCTACGCGTGCCCAACATCATCGCCGCCGCCGAGATCACCGGCTCCGACGCCATCCATCCGGGGTACGGTTTCCTGGCCGAGAACGCGGAGTTCGCCGAGATCTGCGAGGAGAACGGGTTCACCTGGATCGGGCCGCCCGCCGAGGTGATCCGTCAGATGGGTGACAAGGCCACGGCCCGGACCATGGCGGTGGCGGCCAAGGTGCCCGTCGTGCCGGGAACGGGTCTGGTCGCCGATGTGGAGGACGCCGTGCTGGCGGCCGTGGAATTCGGTTATCCCGTCATCATCAAGGCCACCGCCGGGGGCGGGGGCAAGGGAATGAGGGTGGCCTGGGACGAGGAGGAGCTGCGGCGCAACTACGTCGCCGCCCGCACCGAGGCCGGAGCGGCCTTCGGCAACGACGCCGTCTACCTGGAGAAGTACCTGGTCAATCCCCGGCACGTCGAGGTCCAGTTGCTGGGCGACAACGCGGGAACCGTCATCTATTTCGGCGAGCGGGACTGTTCCATCCAGCGCCGGCACCAGAAGCTGCTGGAGGAGGCCCCCTCGCCCGCGGTGGACGCGGACCTGCGGAAGCGCATGGGCGAGGCCGCCGTGCGTCTGGCCCGGCGGGTGAACTACACCAGCGCCGGCACCGTGGAGTTCCTGCTGGACGAGGACGGATCCTTCTACTTCATGGAGATGAACACCCGGATCCAGGTGGAGCATCCGGTGACGGAGATGGTCACCGGGTACGACCTGATGAAGTGGATGATCCGAGTGGCCGCCGGGGAGACTTTCACGTTTGCCCAGGATGACGTCGTGGTGCGGGGCCACGCCATCGAGTGCCGGATCAACGCCGAGAACCCGGAACGTGATTTCATGCCCTGTCCGGGCCGGGTTTTCTACTACCATGCCCCCGGAGGCCCCGGCATCAGGGTCGATACCCATGTTTATTCCGACTACCTGGTGCCTCCCCATTATGATTCGTTATTGGCCAAGATTATCGCCTACGGCGAGGATCGCGAGGAAGCAGTCGCAAGGATGCGGCGGGCGTTGACCGAGTGCGTATTCGAAGGTCTGCCGACCAGCACGCCTTTCCACCTGGAGGTGCTGGACAATCCGGTCTTCCTGGCGGGAAAGGCCACGACACGCTTCCTGGAAGAGGAATTGACCCATTTGCAGGAGAATTTGCGTGTCAGATCGAAGAGTGAAGAAGGCTAGATCCTCAGCCCGGGGCCGTTGGTTCGAATCCCCCTGGCTCAGCGGTGTGTTGTTGCTGGCGGTAGGGGCCTACCTCGGCCTGTCCCTGACGGGGGCTCCTGCTCCCTGGTGGAGAATGCTGGCCGGCGGCGACCGTGGTTTTTCCCTGCTGGACAGCCAGAACCCCGGCGGGCCGGTGGGTTCGCTGCTGGCGGTGGTCCTGCAGGCCGTCTGGGGCGGGATCTGGGTCTGGTCCCTGCCCCTGCTGGTAGTTGCGGTCGGTTTCGGCGTCCTGCGCGGTAGGACCTCCTTTCTCAAACCCCTGATCCTGCGCGGAGTCCCGCTCTGGCTGGCGACCACCGCCTGGCTCGCCCAGCCCGGCGGGCCTCTCGCCGAGCCTGAGGCCGCCAGGTACGGCGGTGTCGCCGGCTTCTACCTGGCCCGGGGTTTTCACGGGTTGTTCGGCCTGTGGGGAGGCCGGATCTTCCTGACCGTGTTCCTGGTGCTCACACTGGGACTGGTCGGCAGACGGTGGCTGGGGTGGGTGCCCGCCTTTCTCGGTCAGGTCTGGGGCCGGTGGTTGGATCTGCTGGGACGGTTCCTGTCCCTGCTGGCGCGGCCCTTCCTGGCGGCAGGTTCGGGTCTGCGGGCCATGGCCTCCTGGCCCGGTCGTCTGGCGCGCAGGCTGGCGGATCTGCGTCTGCGCCGTTCACGTCCCGCCGAGGCTCCGGCTGTCGGCGCGGAACAACCCGAAGAACCTCGAGCACAGCCTGCGTCGCGGCAGGTCCATACGGGCTTTGATTCCCCCGACGATGCCGACGATGCCGATTCGGGACTTGAGCTTCCCCCGGACGGGGAAGCCGGGGGCGGTGCCGATGATGAGGCCGAGGTCCTGGCCGGGGCCGCGGGCAACGCCCAGCGGGACGACTACTTCGCGCCGGAGGAGCCGGCCTCCGCATCCGTCCGCAAGCCCCCGCGCCGTCGGCCCCGGGGCAAGGTCGTGCTGCCCGGCCTGGACCTGCTGACTCCCGCCGGACCGGACATGAAGCCGCAGACCAGCCTGGAGCTGGATGCGGCCGCCGATCTCCTGGAGAACACCCTGCATTCCTTCGGCGTGGAGGGGGAGGTCAAGGACGTACGGCCCGGTCCGGTGGTGACGACCTTCGAGTTCCAGCCCGGCCCCGGGATCCGGGTCAACCAGATCGTTCAACGGGCCGACGATCTGGCCCTGGCCATGCGGGCGCGGTCGATCCGCATGGAGGCGCCCATTCCCGGCAAGGCGGCCGTGGGCATCGAGATCCCCAACCCCCAGCCGCGCATGGTCCGGCTGCGGGAAGTCCTGGAGAAGACCGACCAGCGCCAGGCCCCTCCGCTGTCGGTGGTGCTCGGCAAGAACGTGGTCGGCCGACCTGTGAGCGTGGACCTGGCTTCCCTGCCGCACCTGCTGGTGGCCGGCTCGACCGGCAGCGGCAAATCCGTCTGCCTCAACGCATTGATCTGCAACCTGCTGCTGCGCAACGACCCCTCGCGCCTGCGCCTGATGCTCATCGATCCCAAGATGCTGGAGATGAACGTCTACAACGGGATCCCTCACCTGCTGCTGCCGGTGGTGACGGATCCGCGCGAGTCCCTCAAGGCCATGCAGTGGCTGGTGGCGCAGATGGAGTACCGATACCGCCAACTCGCCAAGTGCTCCGTGCGCAACATCGCCCAGTACAATGCCAAGGTCGAGGCGGGGGAGATCACCGACAAGGAAGGCCGCGTGGTCACCGAGATCATGCCCTATTTCCTGACCATCGTGGACGAGCTGGCCGATCTCATGCTGCAGCTGGGCGGCGACATGGAAGGCCCAATCACGCGCCTGGCGCAGAAGGCCCGCGCCGTGGGCATCCACCTGATCCTGGCCACCCAGCGGCCCAGCGTGGATGTGCTGACGGGTGTTATCAAGGCCAACATCCCCTGCCGCATCGCCTTTCGGGTCATCCAGAAGAACGACTCGCGCACCATCCTGGACATGAACGGGGCCGAGCAGCTGCTGGGGCACGGCGACATGCTCTACCTGCAACCGGGCCGCGCCCTGCCCATCCGGGTCCACGGTTCCTTCATCGACGTGGACGAGTGCGAGGCCATCGCCGCCCACTGGCGCCATTACGGCAACCTGACCGAGGACATCAGCCTGCAGCAGAACCCGGCCGGCGGGGGCATGGTGACGGGCGAGGACGACCTTTTCGAGGCGGCCAAGAGGGTGGTCGTCCTGCACCAGAGCGGGTCCACGTCCCTGTTGCAGCGCCGGCTGCGCATCGGCTACACCCGGGCCGGCCGACTGATGGACATGCTGGAAGAGGCCGGGGTGGTGGGGCCGTTCACCGGCAGCAAGGCCCGCGATGTTCTCGTCAAGGCCGAGGATCTGGATCTCGAGGACGAGGGACAGGCCTGATGCCCAAGGTGTGGTGCACGACCCTGGGTTGCGACAAGAACCTGGTGGACTCCGAAGCCCTGCTGGGGCGTTTCGCCGGACGGGGAGTCGAGTTCTGCGCTGACCCCGGCGGAGCCGACATCTGGGTGCTGAACACCTGCGGCTTCATCGAGGCGGCGCGGAGCGACAGCCTGGATGCTGTGCGCGAACTGGTCGAGGCCAAAGACGGTCGGATCCTCGCGGTCTGCGGCTGCTGGTCCCAGGAACACGGCGACATGATCAGGGAACGATTTCCCGGCGTCGATGTGGTGGCCGGGGTGGGCATGTTCGACGAGGTGGTCGCGGCGTGTCTGGGACAGACCCCAGGCCCGAGGGATCCGGAGGACGGTGACGCCTTTCCCCGGGCTGCGCCCATCGTCACCGACCCCATGTCCGCGCCCTACACGGGCCTGGAGGACCGGCCCCTGCTCACGCCCGGGCACGTGGCCTTCGTCAAGATCGGGGAGGGATGCAATTTCTCCTGTTCGTTCTGCCGCATTCCTCTGATTCGGGGTCGTCAGAAAAGCCGCTCGGTGGCCGAGATCGGGGCCGAGGTATCGGGCCTGGTCGAGCGGGGGGTCACCGAGGTGCAACTGGTGTCCCAGAACACCAGCGATTACGGCCGGGATACGGGGGAAGGGCTGCTGGATCTGGTGGCCGCCCTGGACAGGGTCGCCGGGCTGCGCCGCATCCGCCTGTTCTACCTCTACCCCGGGGTGGTGACGGCCGACGACCTGATGCGTCTGCTGGACGTGCCGAAGGTCGTGCCCTATCTCGACCTGCCGGTGCAGCACGCCTCCCCGCGGCTGCTCAAGGCCATGCGCAGGCCCGGGGGCGAGCGCTCGTCTCCCGATTTCTTCCGCCGGTTGCGCGCTCATCGGCCCGACCTGGTCCTGCGTTCCACCGCCCTGCTGGGATTTCCCGGGGAAGAGGAGGAGGACGTGGCCCTGCTGGCGGATTTCCTGGCCGAGGTGGAATTTGACCACCTGGGAACCTACCGTTATTCTCCTGAGCCCGGTACGGATTCCTGGGATATGCCCGACCGGGTTCCCGCCGAAGTCATCCTGGACCGGGAAGCGGTGATCCAGGGGCTGCAGGAGGACATCTCCCTGGGACGGCAGGAGCGGCGCCTCGGCAAGAGCTTCGAGGTCCTGATCGACAGGGTGGTGACCAGCCCGCAGGACCTGGCGGACGACGGGCTGGAGGCCGTGCTGGTCTCCCTGGGCGAGGGCGCGGGGACGGTGCAGGATGTGCCGGTAGCCGACGGTCATCGTGACGCCCTGCCGCTGGCCGTGGGACGAAGCTATCATTTTGGTTATGATGTGGACGGGGTCGTGCTGATGCCTGCGGGCAATGTCCGGCCCGGTTCCTATGTGCAGGCCCGGTTCACCGCCGTCACGGCCGCCGATGTCTGGGCCAGGCCGACTTCGGCATCGGCTCAAGCCCGTCGTCTCTGAGGAAAGGTCGTTCTTTGCCATGAAATCCCGTGTCCTGATGACGGCCCTGATCGCGTGTGCTGTGCTGGCTTCGGTTTCGCACGATCCCGGTTCCGTGCTGGCGTCCGAACCGCAGACGGCAGCCGCCGACACCGTGCCGTCGAACCTCTGGCTGACCAGGAGCCTGATGGAGGATCTGGCAGCCCGTTGCGCCTCGGTGCTGGGGCCGCAGCAGCGCCGCATCCTGCTGCAACCGCTGGACCAGGATCCGGGGACGGAACTTTTCCAGGCCGCACTGCATTCCGTTCTGACGGACGAGGGACGTGAGCTGTTCCTGGCGGGAGCCGATTCCCTGGCCGCGCCGGTCGTCGATGCCCTCTGGCAGTTTCGGGTGGTGGGCATCCAGTTGGACTATCCCCGCGTGGGGCGGACCCTGGGCATCTGGCGCAGCTGGATCGCCCGCGAGTTGGAGGTCACGGTCCTGTGCACCATCACCGAGGTTCCCAGCGGCAGGGTGTTGCTGGACGACCAGCTGCAGCTGCGTGCCAACGATCGCTTCAGCGCCGATGAGTTCGCGCAGGTCGATTCACCGCTCTACGATTTCACCACCGCCGAGCCCGTCAACGGCAGCTGGCATGATCGCCTGGAGGAAATCATCGTTCTGGGCACCCTGGCGGGATTGGTCGCGGTCTATTTCGCCAACACTTCCGATTGAACGCCCGTGGAGGCTTAGCATATGCAGAAGCGCCTGATCCGCCTGCTTTCCCTGTGGTTGTTGACGGGACTGGTTGCCGGGTTGGCAGTGATGTCCGGCTGTGGAACCGGGAATCCCTATCCTCCCGGCAGCTACGAGCGCGGCGTGTTCTTCGCCGAGAAGGGCAAGAATCTCGAAGCCGTGTCGTCGTTCGAATCCTTCGTGCGCCGCAATCCCACCGACAGCCTCGCCGCCGAAGCCCAGTTCCGCAAGGCGGTGACCTACATGAAGATGAAGGAGTATCCCCTGGCCGCGGTGGAATTCCAGATCCTGCGCAAGGATTACCCCACCAGTCCCCGGGTGGAAGAGGCCCTTTATCAGGAGGGCATGGCGTATCTCAAGCAGGTGGGTCGGATCGAGCGGGACATATCCGGGGCCTACGAGGCCCGTGCGCATTTTCGGGATTTCCTGCGCACCTATCCCGATTCCCGTTTCCGGCCCCAGGTCGAGCAGGCCATGGTGGAGATATCGGACCTGATCGTGACCAAGCGGCTCAGGGAGATCAACGTGTACCGCCAGCTGGGTCGTTACACGGCGGTGGCCGCGACCCTGGACAACATCCTGGAGAGCGAGCAGGACAGTTCCCTGCTGGACAAGGTCCTGTGGGAAAGGGCCCGGGCCGCCTTCCGGCTGGAGAAGGAGGAGGAGGGCCGCGGGTTCCTGCAACAACTGGTGCAGCGCTACCCCGAGAGCGACTACGCGGACCAGGCCCGGCGTGAACTGGGGCCCTCGAGCGCGCCTGCCGATTCCACCGGATCATGAAGCTGGCGGTGTTCGGCGGCTCGTTCGATCCGGTGCACCGGGGTCATGCGGCCATGGTCGACATGCTGCTGGAACGGGACCTCGCCGATGAGATCATCATGTTGCCGGCTGCCCGTTCCCCTTTCAAGCAGGGACATTCCGCCGCGGGCGAGCATCGCCTGGCCATGCTGGAACTCGTCTTCGGCCGCCGGCCCCGCGTCAGGATCGATGCCCGCGAGCTGGGACGCCCGGGACCTTCCCGTACCGTCGATACCCTGGAGGCCCTGGCCGGGGAATTTCCCGATGCCCGGCTGTCGCTGGTCGTGGGCCTGGACAACATCCCGGATCTGCACCGGTGGCACGAGGTGGGCAGGGTCCTGGCCCTGGTCGACCTGATCGTGTTCCCGCGCGGTGAAGCTGTCGACGACGGTCCGGCGCAGGAGGATATCTTCGACCGGCTGCGGACCGTCGGATTGGCACCGCGGTCGGTGACCGCGGTGACCGGATTCCATGAGCCCGTGTCATCCCGTTCGGTTCGTGCTAGGCTGTCCGCCGAGGCCGACGTGACCGATCTGGTCCCTGGCCCGGTCGCCGCCTACATCAAGCGGCACGGCCTGTACTCCGCCCGGCCCTGAGCGGCAGCGGGTAGGGCCCGTTGCCCTGCAAAGAGGTTGTTCCGTGTCCCTGATCCTCGTCGACGGTTCCGCCCTGGTCTACCGCTCCCATTACGCATTCGCCCGGCGACCCCTGACCGCCCCTTCGGGGGAGTACACCTCCATCGCCTTCGGCTTCCTCAACGCCCTGGTACGTCTCATCGAGGAATACGACCCGCAGTACTTCGCCGTGGTGTTCGATCTGCCGGGCAAGAACTTCCGGCACCGGCTGTACCCCCAGTACAAGGCCAACCGCAAGCCCATGCCCGAGGAGATCAAGGAACAGCTGCCCCGCCTGCGGGAACTGCTGGTGGCCTGGGGCCTGCCGATTCTCGAGGCCGAGGACGTAGAGGCGGACGACGTCATGGGCACCATGGCCGACCGGGTCGGCAGCGAGGGGCGGAAGGTCTGGCTCTACTCGGGCGACAAGGATTTCCTGCAACTGGTGGACGGCAACGTGGGCCTGCTCAAGCCCGGCCGCCGGGGAGAGGAGATCTCGCCGGTGACCCTCGAGGATGTTAGGCGCAAGTACGGCCTCGAACCGTCCGGGCTGATCGATGTGTTCGCGTTGGCCGGCGATGCCGCCGACAACATTCCCGGCGCGCCGGGGGTGGGGGACAAGACGGCCCTGAAGCTGATCCTGCAGTTCGGTTCCCTGGAAAACCTCTACGACGGGCTGGAGTCCTCGAGTCTCACCCCGCGGCTCAAACGGATCCTGGGCGAGAACCGGGAGCAGGTTTTCCTGTCCCGTCAGCTCTTCATCATCCGCCGTGACCTGGAACTTCCCTTCGCGCTGGAGGATCTGCGTACCGTGCTGCCGGCCGCCGCCGGTTTCCAGGATATGCTGGGTGAACTGGGGTTGAGGCAGGTACGCAGCGCCGCGGCCCGCCTGGCGGGAACCGGCGTCCCGTCGGGTCGGGAAGCGGAGAACCGCGCCCCTGACGGCTCCGACGATCCGAGTGAAGGTGCAGCCGAAAACGGATCGGGTACGGGGGATGAGGACGGCTGGAGCGCCAGGATGAAAGAACGCGGGTACGTGCGCCTGGACGACTCCACGGCGATCCGGGAGTGGTTCGCCGCCCTGGATCCCGAAGCGGCCCTGGCCGTCGACACGGAGACCGACGGGTTGCGCCGGGACACGGCCGCCCTGGTGGGGATAAGCCTGGCCGGAGCATTGCCCGGCGGGGATCCCGCCCCGCCGGCCTACATCCCGGTCCGCTGGCGCGAACAGACGACGAGCGAGGCCCGGGCCGACACCCTTTTCCCCGTGGGCAAGGTGAGCGACCGGTTGGCCGAGGTCAGGGATGTCCTCGCACCCCTGGTGGCGGGGGAGAACCTCAAGGTGGGGCAGAACCTCAAGTTCGACCTGTGGATATTGAACCGCCACGGGATCGAGCTGGCCGGGCCGCGGTTCGACACCATGCTGGCTTCGTACGTCCTGGATCCGGGGCGGCGCAGCCACGGCCTGGACGACCTGGTGCTGGAACACCTGGACCACCGCATGATGCCCTACAAGGAACTCTTCGCGGCCGGGGATCGGACCCGTGACATCCTCGCGGTGGATCCGGACCGGCTGGCCCTGTACGCCGCCGAGGACGCCGATTACACCCTGCGCCTCTACCAGGTGCTGGCGCCCGCCCTGCAGGAGGCGGGTATGGAGGAGCTCTTCTACACCCTGGAGATGCCCGTCATGGACGTGCTGCTGGCCATGGAACGCCACGGCATCATGCTCGACCGCGAATTCCTGGCCGACCTGCGGGAGGAGTTCACGCATGTGCTGGACGATCTTACCCGGCGCATTCACGAGCTGGCCGGGGGCGAATTCAACATCCAGAGCCCCAAGCAGCTGTCGGCCGTCCTCTTCGAACGCCTCAAGCTGAAGCCCGTCAAGAAGACGGCCAGCGGCTGGAGCACCGACGTGGGAGTGCTGGAGGCCCTGGCCGCCGAGCATCCCCTGCCGGGCCTGATCCTGGAGTACCGGCAGGTGGCCAAGCTGCAGAACACCTACGTGGAGACCCTGCCCCAGCTGGCCAACCCCGAGACGGGTCTGATCCACACCTCGTACAACCAGGCCGTGGCCGCCACCGGGCGGCTGTCCAGCTCCGACCCCAACCTGCAGAACATCCCCATCCGGACCGAACTGGGCCGCCGCATCCGGCAGGCCTTCATCCCGCGCCGACCGGAGAACATCTTCCTGTCCGCGGACTATTCCCAGGTCGAGTTGCGGCTCATGGCGCACCTTTCCCGGGACGAGAACCTGACCCGGGCTTTCCTGGACGGTGCGGATATCCACCGGCGTACAGCCGCGCTCATTGCCGGCATCGAGGAGCAGGACGTCACCGCCGAGATGCGCAGCCGTGCCAAGGCCATCAACTTCGGGGTGATCTACGGCATGGGCGCGCGTGCCCTGGCCCGGCAGATCGGCGTCAAGGTGGCCGAGGCGAGCGATTTCATCGAGAGCTACTTCGCCACCTATCCCGGCGTGAAGACCTTCATCGAAAATACGCGGGAACAGGCGCGTGAGAGGGGCTGGGTGGAAACCCTCCTGGGCCGCAAGCGCCTGTTGCCGGACATCACCTCGCAGAACAACCGGGTGCGGGCCTTCCAGGAGCGGGTGGCGGTCAACACGCCCATCCAGGGCACCGCAGCGGACCTGATCAAACTGGCCATGCTTCGCATCCACGAGGCCCTGGCCGGCTCCGGCCTGGAGGCCATGATGCTGCTGCAGGTCCATGACGAGCTGGTGCTGGAGGTGGCGCAGGAGGATCTCGAGGCGTTGCAGGAACTGGTCAGGGAGGGCATGGAGGGCGCGCTCGAACTCTCGGTGCCCCTGGTGGTGGACATGCATCAGGGCCGGAACTGGGCGGAGGCCCACGGATGAAGACGGTGGTTTTGACGGGCCCGGTCGGCGGGGGGAAGTCCCTGCTGGCGGGAATGCTCGAAGCACGCGGCGCGCTGGTCGTCGACGCCGACCGGTTGGGACACCGGGTCCTGGAAGACCCGCGGGTGCGTGCGGAGCTGACGGAGGCTCTCGGTCCGGGCATCCTGGACGGAGGCCGGATCGACCGGCGTCGGCTCGGCGAACTGGTGTTCCGGGATGCCGCAGCGATGGCCGTCCTGAACCGCGTGACCCATCCGGTTCTCGCAGCCCGGATCGATGACCGGCTGGCGGAATCGGCGGCCGAAGGGGGACATCCTCTTGCCGTCCTGGAGGCGGCCGTGTATTTTCTGTTGCCGGTCACATTCGCCCCCGACCTGGTCGTGACGGTCACCGCGCCCCCGGAGATCCGGGTGCGCAGGCTGCAGGAACGCAACGGGCTGGACCATGACGCGGCCCTGGCCCGGGTCCGGTCCCAGCAGGATCTTGCCCGGCAGTGGGAACATGCCGACCTTATCGTAGTCAATGAAGAAGGGCCGCCGGTCCTCGAGCGTGCGGCGGATGATATCATCGCCCGCCTGGGTCTGACCGGACCCGGGAATTCCGCTCCTGACCAATGACAGAAAGCAGGCATACCGTGAAGGAAGCCCTGGAAAAGATCCATGCCGCCCAGCAGACCATCGCCTCTTTGAAGGAGGGTCTTTGACTACCCCGGTCTGGTGAAGAAACTCGCCGAATGCGAGGCCAAGCAGTCGTCGCCCGAATTCTGGAATGATCAGGAGGAGGCGGGCAAGGTTGTGAGGCAGGTCCGCGCCCTGAAGCAGTGGACCGAGCCCCTGGAGGCCGCCGAGGCCATGGCCGAGGAACTGGAAGTGCTGGCGGAGCTGGCGGCGGCCGAGAACGATGCAGACTCCGCAGCCGAGGTCCAGGAGGGTCTGAAGGCCCTGGAGGCGGCCGTGGCCCAGCTGGATTTCCAGTTCCTGCTCAGCGACGAGGATGACGGGCGCGGGGCCGTGCTCGAGATCCACCCCGGGGCCGGCGGTACCGAGAGCGCCGACTGGGCTCAGATGCTCATGCGCATGTACACCCGTTACTTCGAGCGGCACGGCATGAAGTTCAAGACCCTCGAACTGCAGCCGGGCGACGAGGCGGGCATCAAGACGGCCGTCCTGGAGATCGACCACCCCTTCGCCTACGGTTATCTCAAGAGCGAGTCGGGGGTGCACCGCCTGGTGAGGATTTCCCCCTTCGACTCCCAGAAGCGGCGCCACACCAGCTTCGCCTCGGTGTTCGTGTACCCGCTGGTGGACGACGACGTGGAGGTGGAGATCAATCCGGCCGACCTGCGCATCGACACCTTCCGGGCCCAGGGCGCCGGAGGGCAGCACGTCAACAAGACCGACAGCGCGGTCAGGATCACCCACGAGCCCACCGGCACGGTGGTGTCCTGCCAGAGCGAACGCAGCCAGCACCGCAACCGCGAGAGCGCCATGACCATGCTGCGGGCCAAGCTCTACCAGCTCATCCTGCTGGAGCGCCAGAAAGAGCGCGACGCCATCGAGGCCGAGAAGATGGAGATCGCCTGGGGCAGCCAGATCCGGTCCTACGTTCTGCAGCCCTATACCAAGGTGAAGGATCACCGCACCGATCACGAGACCGGCAACGCCACGGCCGTGCTGGACGGCGACCTGGACGGTTTCATCGACGCGTACCTGCGCTGGTCGGGCGCCCGGACCAAGCAACAGGCCGATTCCTGAAACTGACTTCAACCCGGAGATGCTACCTTGAACAACCCGCCGCAGAAGCCCAGAGACGACCGGCACACCGGCAATGAGTCCGTGGATCTCCATCCCCTGATCGCCGCCCGGCTGGAAAAGATGAAGCAGCTGGGCAGCGAGGTGGACCTCTACCCCTATGCCTATGACCGCACCCACACCAGCGGTGAGCTGCGCGCCCAGGAGGAGCAGCTGACCGCCGCCGAGTCGAAGGTGCGTTACCCCGGTCGTATCATGGCCAAGCGGGGCATGGGCAAGACCCTGTTCGTGCCCATCCAGGACGAGCTGGGCACGGTCCAGGCCTATTTTCGCAAGGACGACCTGGGGGAGGAGCGTTTCCGCCGCATCCGGAAGCTCATCGACATCGGCGACTGGATCGGGGTCGAAGGCACCCTGTTCCGCACCCGCACGGGCGAGCTGACCATCAAGGTGGAGGACTTCACCTTCCTGGCCAAGGCCATCCGGCCCCTGCCGGAGAAGTATCACGACCTGAGCCTGGAGAACAAGAGCCGCAGGCGCTACCTGGATCTGGCCATGAACCTGGAGAGCCGCGAGCGTTTCAAGCGTCGCAGCGCCATCCTGCGCGAGATCCGCGGCTACTTCGATGGTCGTGGTTTCCTGGAGGTGGAGACGCCCGTCCTGCAGCCCCTGTACGGGGGGGCCACGGCGCGCCCCTTCACGACCCATCACAACGCCCTGGACATGACCCTGTACCTGCGCATCGCCGACGAGCTGTACCTCAAGAGATTGATCGTCGGCGGGCTGGAGAGGGTCTACGAGGTCGCCAAGGACTTCCGCAACGAGGGCATGGATCGGACCCACAACCCCGAATTCACCATGCTGGAATGCTACGCGGCGTACTGGGACTACCACGACATGATGGATCTGACCGAGGGCCTGGTGCGCACCTTGGCGGAAAAGTTCGGTCACGACGGCAAACTGACCTACGGCGAGCACGAGCTGGACTTTTCCGGTCCCTTCCGCCGTATCACCTTCATGGGGGCCCTGGCGGAGGCCACGGGCACGGACCTCATGGCCCTGCCCACGGACGAGCTGGCCGCCCTGGCCCGGGACAAGGGTGCCGAGCTCAAGCCCGGCATGGGGCGGGACAAGATCCTGGACGAGCTGTTCAGCCTGCTCATCGAACCGGACCTCATCCAGCCGACGTTCGTCATGGACCATCCGCGCGAGCTGTCCCCCCTGGCCAAGGCCCACCGCGAGCACGAGGGCCTGGTGGAGCGGTTCGAGCTCTTCGTGGCCGGGTTCGAGCTGGCCAACAGCTTCAGCGAGCTGAACGATCCGCGCGAGCAGAGGCGCAGGTTCATGGACCAGAAGGCCCTGCTCGATGCGGGTGATGACGAGGCCCAGCAGTTGGACGAGGACTTCCTGCAGGCCATGGAGCACGGCATGCCCCCCACCGGCGGCATGGGCATGGGGGTGGACCGGCTGGTGATGCTGCTGGTCGATACGGTGAACATCCGCGACGTGCTGCTCTTTCCCCACATGCGGCCCGAGGATCCGGCCGGGGCCGGAGCCTGACATGGAGTTTTCCGCCTACATCGCGGGCAGGTATCTGCGCAGCCGGCGCCACAGCCGTTTTCTGAGCCGGGGCAGCATGACCGCCGTGATCGGCATCGCCATCGGCGTTATGGTGCTGAACATCACCCTGGCCATCATGAACGGTTTCCATACCGAGATGCGCCGCTCCTTCATCGAGAACATGCCCATGATCACGGTGATCACCAGCGCCCCGGAGGGGTTCTCGGACCTGGGAGGCACCATGGACAGGATCGGGCAGGTGGAGGGAGTCACGGGGGTGGCGCCCTACATCAGGCAGGAGATCCTGGTAACGGCTTCCCGCAGCCTGGGTCCGCCGCGACCACAGGCGGGGATCGCGTGGGGCATCGAGCCCTATCTCGTGGACGGGGTGCAGCCCCTGGGCCGTCACATCAAGCCGGATCCGGTGCTGTTGGCGGGCCTGGGCGGGGGCGAGACCCCGCACGTGATCATCGGCAGCGAACTGGCCAACAACCTCTTCACGCAGATCGGCGACACGGTCATCCTCACCTCCGTCAACGGCGAGCTGGACGTGGATGACATCCAGGCCGTCAGCCGCAAGTTCGTGGTCACCGGCTACTTCGAGACGGGGATGTACGAATTCGACAGCCGGTTCGTCTATCTGGACCTGCGGGATGCCCAGGATTTCTTCCGCTATCCGCCGGGAGGCGCCACGCTCATCGGCGCGGGTGTGTCGGATCCCATGCGGGCCGACACGGTGGCCGACAGCCTGGAAACGGTCCTGGGGCCGCACTTCCACGCCACCGCCTGGATGACCCTGAACCAGAACCTGTTCCACTGGATCAAGCTGGAAAAGGTCATCATGTTCCTGCTGCTGGGGATGATCGTGCTGATCGCCGGTTTCAACATCATCGGCATCCTGACCATGATGGTGGGCGAGCGGCGTCGGGAGATCGGGATTCTCCTGGCCATGGGCGCGCCCCGCCGCAGGATCATGGGAATCTTCCTGCTCGACGGTTTCTGGCTGGGCTCCATCGGGGTGGCCTGCGGGTCGGCCCTGGGGCTGGCCGGCATCTGGGCCCTGCACACTTTCGGGTTCTCCCTGCCGGGTGACGTCTACTTCGTGGACAAGGTCCCGGTGCTGCTGCAGTGGGGCGACTTCCTC
>CAYPVD010000014.1:0-26108 GCA_964414055.1 uncultured Fibrobacteraceae bacterium | reverse complement strand
CCTGGAGGAGGTCATTCGATCCATGTCCGGTTTCCGGGTCACGGTCATAGCCCCCAGCGATCAGCAAAGCGCCTCCAGCCACAGCCTGACCTTGACCTCGCCCCTGCGGATCCTCGACCGGGGGCCGGGCCGGTATGCCGTCACCGGCACGCCCACCGATACCGTGCTGGTGGCCATGGAGAAGATACTCCGCAGCGACCCGCCGGACATCGTCCTGAGCGGCATCAACCACGGCCCCAACATGGGGGAGGACGTGATCTACTCCGGCACGGTGGCCGCCGCCATGGAAGGCACCATGTTCGGCCTGCCCAGTTACGCCTTTTCCCTGGCCGCCTGGCACCCCACCGATTTCAGCGGAGCCGCCGAGTTCCTGCGCAGCATGTTGCCTGAGATCCTGGCCTTTCCCCTGACCAAGGGGTCACTGCTGAACATCAACATCCCCGATGGGCCGCCTTCCGCCATCCGTGGTATCCGCGTGACCCGCCTCGGCAGCCGGGTCTACCAGAACGTGATCACCGACCAGGTGGATCCGCACGGCCGCCCCTATCTCTGGATCGGCGGCCAGGGGCCGACGTGGGAACGGGAGCAGGGCACCGATTATTCCAGCGTGGAGCAGGGATACGTCAGCCTGACTCCGCTGCTGGTCGACCTGACCCACCATGGCCTGCATCAAGAGATGAAGGTGCTGGAAAGGGACGACTGGCCCCATGAATGATTTTGCGGTGGCCAGGCGGCGCATGGTGCGGGAACAGATCGCCGGTGCCGGCATCGGGGACCAGCGTGTGCTGGCGGCCATGCGGGAGGTGCCCAGGCATCTCTTCGTGCCCAAGCTGTTGCGGCACAGGGCGCATCAACCCTGCGCGCTTCCCATCGGCTTCGGACAGACCATCAGCAAACCCTTCACCGTGGGACTGATGACCGCCCTCCTGGAACTCCAGGGACACGAGCATGTCCTGGAAATCGGCACCGGATCCGGCTACCAGGGAGCCGTCCTGTCACGTCTGGCGGGTTCGGTTATCTCGGTGGAAAGGATCAAACCCCTGGCCGCGCGTGCGCACGACGTGTTGCAGGAGCTCGGGTTCGACAACATCACCGTGCTTGCCCACGACGGAGTCTGCGGGCTGGCCGATCTTGCACCTTTCGACGCCGTCATGGTGACCGCCTGCGCTCCCTACCTGCCTCCGCATCTGGTTTCCCAGTTGAAGGATGGCGGCCTGTTGCTCATCCCCGTCAGCAAAGGCCGGGAGCAGATCCTCTACCGCTACCGGAGACGGGGAAACGAGGTCCTCATCGAGCAATCGGTTTCCTGCCGCTTCGTACCCCTGCTGCCCGGCCTCGAGGACAATCCCGGCCGGGGCCCGGCCCCGGAGGAATGCGCTCCCGAAAGCATGGCCGGAGTAGACCAGGAGGAGCATCTTGCGTGAACACCTGATGTCCGTCCTGGGTAGCCTGCCGCCGCCGTTGGCGGTCTTCTGCATCGCCATGCTGCCCGTTTTCGAACTGCGCGGAGCCATTCCCGCCGCCTACGCCATGGGCATGAGTCATACGTGGATGATCTACCTGCTGGCAGTCACGGGCAATTTCGTCCCCGTCCTGCCCATCCTGCTCCTGTTGGAGCCTGTGGAGAACCACCTGCGGCGCTTCGCGACCATCGACCGCTTCCTGGACTGGTTGTTTCGTCGGACCCGCAGCCGCAGCGCCATGATCCAGAAATACGAAAGTCTGGGCCTGATCCTGTTCGTGGCCATACCCGCTCCCATGACCGGCGCCTGGACGGGCGCCATCGCCGCCTACCTGTTCAAACTTCCCTTGCGGTTGGCGGTCCCTTGTATCATTTTGGGCATCCTGATCGCCGGAATCGTCGTAACCCTGGTTTCCCTGGGAGTGCTGACGTTATGGCAATGATTCAGGGCGTTTGGATTGTGTTCGGGGCGTAGCGCAGCCCGGTTAGCGCGCCTGCTTCGGGAGCAGGAGGTCGGGAGTTCAAATCTCCCCGCCCCGACCAGCACTTCCCATTCTCCGCTTCCTGACATATCCTGAACCAACCCGACATTGATTTGGCGACCCCACTCAAAGGAGTGCAGTCCATGGGCTATTCCCAGCAGGTTCAGGACGCCATACGCACCATTGCCGACTTTCCCACTACGGGAATCCAGTTCAGGGACATCACTCCCGTCATGGAGAAACCCGCGGCTTTCGCCGCCGCCATCGCGGGGCTGCAGCAGATGCTGGAGGGGGTGGAGTGGGCCAAGGTGGCCGCCATCGAATCCCGCGGCTTCCTGTTTGCCGCCCCCCTGGCCCTGCATGCGGAAAAGCCCCTCGTGCTCCTGCGCAAGGCCGGGAAACTTCCCGGCGAGACCAGGGCCGTCAGCTACGATCTCGAATACGGCCGGGCCACCCTTGAAGTCCATACCGACAGCTTCGCTCAGGGTGACCGCGTGCTTATCCTCGACGACCTGCTGGCCACAGGAGGCACCGCGGCGGCAGCCGCCGCCCTGGTGACCGAGAGCGGGGCGGAGGTGGCGGGATTCTGTTTCCTGGTGGAACTAGACGACCTGGGGGGAAGGGCCTCCCTGGACGGAACGGCCCCGGTTTTTTCCCTTGTGCACTACTGAGGGCGCCTCTATTTTGGGCTCCTGCCCTTCACGGTGCCCCCGTAGCTCAGCTGGATAGAGCGCAGGATTCCTAATCCTGAGGTAGTGGGTTCGAGTCCCGCCGGGGGTACCAGACCTTACTTGGAGGGTGCCATCACACCCGTATTGGTGCCGCCGGCGCTGACATATCCGCCCCCTGCCCTCGGTGAAGGATCATTCTTCCAGAACCACAGATCGAAGTGATCGGTGTGCCCTCTCTTGACATAGGTCTGGACAAAGGCGGTGCGGAAAGAAGCGGGAAAGATCTGATCGTGAGGGGGATACCAGTTGGCCTTGACGAAGGGGGTCTGGCCGCGAGGGACGAGCCACAACTGCACGCGGCCCGACTTCATGGCCTCGTAGGTGGCCTGTGAGAGGGGCCGTCCGGCCCGGCAACGATCCATGACCGAGATGGGATCGATAAGGACCGGCTGACTCGCGAAAACCAGCAGCGGCCGGATCCAGGTTTCCCTGAAGGATGCGTTTTCCCCGCCGCAGGCCATGGCGATGGTCAACCCGTCATAGTCGGTCATGATGCCACGAAGTTCCCGGGCCACATCGGAGGCGTTGGCGAGTTCCCAGGCCACAAGACGAGTGGAACGATATCCGGAAACGCTCCCGGCCAGCAGGAGGGTCACGCCGGCAGCCAACGCCCAACCCGGCGAACGGATCGTGGCCCGCATCGGCCTGCCGACCTGCGCTCCCGTGGGGATCCGCCGGGCGGCCATCCCCGCCATGACGACCATGACCGGCACCAGCGGCATCAGGTGCACAGGCCCGGCGCCCGGCTTGGCTGCTATGACCAGGACAGGCGCCATACCGAAAAGCACGGCCAGCAAGGTCCCTCGTTCACGACGCAGGAAAGCGGCCGCATCGGGTACGACCGCCACCAAGGCCAACCAGGGCAATAGCAGCAGGAACACGTACCGCAGGGTCAAGGGGAGGGCGGTCGCCACCAGGCCGTGGTGACCCGCTTCCTTCAGCCATAGGATGTAATTGCCCAGTGATATCGACGGAAAAAGGAAGAACGGCAGCAGGATCAAGGGAACGGCCCCGACCGTGGCAACCAGGAACCACTTCCAGCCCCAGCGCATGCGGGCCAGGTACAGGATGGGGATGAAATAGAAGGCCCCATGAACCTTGAGGTTGACAGCGAAGCCCAGCAGGGCGGCCAGGGCCAATGCGCCGGGAAGAGGCCGACTCCGGGCGGCCAGGTAGATGCCCATTCCCGTGGAGAAGACCAGCAGGGAATCCGGTCGCACCAGGTAGATTCCGAACCCGTGGGCCCAGTACAATAGGATGGCGGCCAGGACGGCACCGGCCGCCAGGGGGTCATGTTTTCTGCGGCTCAAGGCGGCATGGATGAAGAGAAGGCTGGCAAGCGCACCCAAAAAGGATGCAAGTTTGGCAGAGAACAGGGTGGGGCCCAGGACCTTCAGGAACAGCCCGTTGGTCAGGAAAACCGAGGGGCCGTAGAGAATGCTGTATTGGCTGGGAGCGTCCAGATTGTGGTAGAGGGGGAGTCCCTCCTGCCAGACCCAGGACAGGCTGGAGACGAGGGGTTCCACTTCCCCGGCGAAGCCCTGGGTTCCCAGGTACCAGAAACCCACACCACAAAAAATCAGGGCGAAACCACCGGACAACCAGTGCAGGCCGGGAGTTGACCGCTTCAGCCAGGAAAAAGGCAAGCGTTTGAAGCGGTTGATCAGGACCAGGCAGCCACCGACCACCAAAAAGGTCAAACAGACCCGCATCGAAAGCGTTATTCCCAGATCCAGCAGGGTACGAAACATGAGCAAGTTGCGTTGCTTTTACCCCTCGCCAAACTGAGACGGTATCACGAACGGGGGCGAGAACCCGCCGCTAACCCCAGTGAAGAACGGTGTAAAACCTATCATCCCAGAAAATCAAAAATTGTCAAGGGAATCCGTGAATCAGAGGCCCGGTTGTCAGGGAAGATTAATAAATCTGATGAAATTGTTTTGGTAAAGGCTGACCATGTAGATAGATACTCTTTCGTGGATTTTATCGGTATCTTCAGGAAAATTAGCCTGAATTTCTTCGGCCAAGACCCTGACAGGGCGTCGGCCATCGATGGCTTGCCATATCAGTGAGCCCCGGTCCTCGAGGGGAACGGAGAGGAATTTCCGTTCCTGGGGGATGATTCTCTGGATCCACTTGCCCACCACCGGTTCCCGAAACCGCGGGACCTTGAGCACCACCTGCTGCGAATCCCGGTCAAGCACGTAATCGACGGCCCGAGCTGGAACCAGGTCCAACATATCCACACCGGCCCAACGTGATTTGCGTCCAAACAGCGCCAAAAGAGCCTCCATCAGACCGGGAAAACTTGCATCTGAAACCAATGTGTGCTTGAATCCGACAAACCGCAAGGGGGAGGATCGTGGAAAACGAATTGACCATTCGCGACCGTTGGTTGGCAGCCATCAGTTATCTGTCCATTCTTGTATTCATCCCCATGCTCGCGACCAACAAATCGGAATTCCTGGCCCGTCATTGCCGGCAAGGGTTCACCATTTTCTGCCTCGAACTTCTATCGCTGCTGGTGGTGTCCATCATCGACGCCACCATAGGGCGCATTCCCGTCCTGGGCTTCATCCTGATACTGTTGCTGAGGTTGGTATTTTTCCTGTTTTTCCTGGTCATTTCGGCGTTCGGCTTCTCCAAGGGACTCTTCGGGGAATCCTGGCGGATTCCGTATGTCGACGACTGGGCCCATCGGGTACCCATCCACTAACAAAGCGTTAACCTGTTTGCCCGCTTATGGTTGAGGCTGTCGTTAATTGTTTTGCGCATAATGTATATTATGTTAAGTAGATGAAAAACAAATGAACCTCAGCTACGACGGCACAATTCCATGATGGATTTCTCGAACACCGCCCCCGGATCCAGCGGTGAGCTCTTGAGCAGGCGATCGCATTCCAGGGCCGTCACCTGGGCCGTGGCCAGTCCTCTGGATCCCATGTTGTTGAGCATGGACCCGAGAAACTTGAATGACCACGGATTCTGGCCTGTCAGGCGGGCGATTTCGGAGTCGGCGAGCCCTTCCTGCCGGGCGTATTCCAGCAGATAGCCTCGCCTGATCCGGCTGAGAACCACTGGAGACACCTCATAGGCCGTCCGTCCCCATTCGGCCAGGCGAAACCAGGTAACCAGCATTTTCCCCGCCGCGCCGGGCATGAGATGCTCCGTGATCTCGTAGCCCTGCAATTCCGCCTGGTCCATGACCAGATCCCGGATGTCCTGGCCGCTGAACGGCCGGCCCCGGTCTTCCTGCATCAGGGCGATCTTGTCCAGCTCGTTCTTGATGCTCAGCAGGTCATCGCCCAACAATTCGGCCAGCATGGTCGCCTTTTCCTGGTCCAAATCCAGATCGAGGCGCTTAGCTGCCTTGATGATCCATTGCAGCAGGTTGGCACCTGTGGGATTGGCAAGTTCGAAGTAATAACCCGCCTTCAATGCCTTTTTAACCCAGGTTTTGCGTCGGTCCGCCTTTTTCATGAGCAAAATGAAAATGGATTCCGGTACTGGATTCTCGAGATACCGCTCGAAATGCTCAAGGCTGCCCTGACCATCCAGGAACTTGTCAGCGTGTTTAACCACAACGAGTTGGCGCCCGCCCATCATGGGCATGCTCAGAACCTGCTGATAAACCCTTGCCGGATCACAGGTTTCACCATCAAAGGTGTGGTCGTTGAAGGATCCCGCAGCCCCCAGGGCGTCCTTGCGGATCTTCTGGATGATCCCCTCCTTGCGCAGAGAGTCCTCCCCTGCCAGGATATACAGGGGTCGGAAGTTTCCCCCCTTGAGATCCTGATTCAGGATGTCCTGAAAACCGGGTACGGCGGACTTGCTGGAACCCCGGGTATAGCTCATCCCTACCAACCCTCCACGACCTGTGCGAGAATGTCGCGCACGATTTCCCCGGCGGCCTCGGCCCTAGCGGTCTCTTCGGTTGTCCCCTGGGGATCATCGAGGACGTAATTGCCGTTCCCGCTGAATTTCTTGTTGGCGAACAGGGTCTCCCCCGTCTCCTTGATGGTGAAGGTCAGCACGACGGAGATCTGCACCTTGTACTCGGTCACCGTCAGGTCCTGCCTTGCGAACTGTTCCTGCAGATTGTACTGCGTCACGCGTCCGGTGATGATGCTGTCGGCCGATTCCTCGGGCACGACCTTCAAGGTGTTGTCCTCCTGGATGGCGCTGATGACCTCATCAGTCAGGTCAACCCCGATGTTCGGCTGGGAGGTGAGATTCTCGAAGTAGTCCACATAGACACGCTTGATGTTCTCGTCGACGCGCCCGCTGCTGGCGGAGTAGACACCGCACCCAGCGGCGAAAAACACCATCGCCAATAATGCCGCGCCGCACGCCGCTCCTCTGGGAAGCATCCTCATGAATCACCACGCTCCACTTCTATTTGATACTGTCGCATCCGATAACGCAGCTTGTCCCTGTTCAGGCCCAGGATCCTGGCCGCCCGGCTCTGGTTGCCCCCGCTGGCGAGCAGGGCCTTGCGCACAAGCTTCTCCTCGAGCTGTCGCACGACGCCCTCCATATCGATCCCCTCGGGAGGAAAAGGCTTGTCCAACAGGGCGCCGACGGTGGCCGGGAACGCCTCCTGGAAGTTGTCCTCCCCCGCCAGCACCAGATGCCTTCGCAAAAGGACGGGACCCTCTTCCAGCAGAACCGTACGCTCCATGAGATTCTTCAGCTCACGGATGTTACCCGGCCAATGATAATCAAGCAGGGCCTCCTTGGCCTCCGGTGCGATCTCCTGGAATTTCTTGCCGAAGCGCTCGTTGAACAGGCCCATGAAGTATTCCGCCAAGGGCAGGATGTCCTCGGGCCGCGCGCGCAACGGCGGCAGTTTGAGCTGAACGACCTTGAGACGGTAGTACAGATCCTCCCGAAACGCACCCTGCCGCACGAGTTCTGCGAGATCGCGATTGGTGGCGGCGATCACCCTGACATCCACCTGGATGTCCTCGGTGCCCCCCACGCGCCGGAAAACCATTTTTTCCAGCACCCGCAACAGTTTCACCTGTACCTGGAGGGTCATCTCCCCGATTTCATCCAGAAAAACCGTGCCGGAATGTCCCAGTTCCAGCAAACCCATCTTCCTGGCCACCGCGTCGGTGAACGCGCCCTTCTCATGACCGAACAGCTCGCTTTCCAGCAGGTTCTCGGTCAAACCCGCGCAGTTGATCTCGAGAAAAGGGGCCTCCCGCCGGGAGGATGCGCGGTGAATCAGGTTGGCCAGGACATCCTTGCCGACCCCGGACTCGCCCTGGAGCAGGACCGTGCTGGAATGACCTTGGGAAATCTTGCCCACGATCTCGTAGATCTGCTTGAAGACGGGCGACCGGCTAGGCACGACCCCGGCATCGCGCATCAGGTCCATAGATTCATCCGAGCTGGTACCGGACGAGCCTCCGCTGAAGGAATCCGGCAAGGCCTTGCGGGCGACCTTCAACAACCGATCCAACTGAATGGGTTTGTTGAGATAATCGAAGGCGTTGAGCTTCATGGCCAGGACGGCGGTATCGGTCTCGCGGTAGGCGGTCAGGATGACGACCGGCAGGCGGGGAAACTTCTCCTTGATCACACCCAGGATCTGGACCCCGCTCATGTCCACCAGCATGAGATCCAGGAAAACGAGTTGGGGCACGTCCTCATGCAGGATGTCGATGGCCTCGGCACCGGTTCCGGCCGAGACGGTGCGGTATCCCTCACCGGCCAGCGCTTCTTCCAGCGCCTTGCGTATGCCCGGGTCATCATCGACGATGAGAATCAAAGGTTTCATGATCATTACCGCTCAGGGCCAGGATGCTTCACCGCGGATACGGCGGCGGTTCGAGCCGACTGTTCCATTGACCGCATTATGGCTGTCGCGTGAGCGGGGCGCAAGTCGGGAAAGGGAATCGGGACGGATGTCAGGTTCGAAAACGGGGCACCAGTTCAAGCAGGCTGAACAGCAGGATCTGCAGGTCGAGGACCAGGGTGCGCCGAGCCACGTACCTGCGGTCCAGTTCCAGACGGCGTCGCCAGGCGCCGGGAACCTTTTCCCTGTCTTCATCCAGCTGGGCCAGTCCCATGAGGCCGGGTTTAACCCCGGGGGCAAAGGTCTCGTCGGGAAACTTGCCCTTCAATACCAGGAAGGTCTCCAGGGGCAGCGGGCGCGGCCCGAACAGGGTCAGATCACCTCGCAGGAGATTCCAGGACAGCGGCAGCACATCGGGAAGGGAAAACCCGACGGGATCTTCCAGTTCCCCCTGCTGGCCGGGAACCGCGAATCGCCAGGCATGGATCATTCGTCCCGGCATCACGATCCGTCGCCGGTTTTCCGGGCCCGCCGGGGTAAACCCTGCACCGTGGCGCCTGTTCAGGCCGACGTAGGAGACGGGCTCAAAACCGACCGGGCCTCCTCGAAAGAGGCCTCCGATCAGGATGAAGGGTCCGATGATCAACAACACCAAGCATCCGGCCAGACCAGCCAGGACATCCAGGAAGCGACAAAACAAGTTCGAAATTCGGTGCTGCAACAAGGAAATCTCCCATCTGGATATTATTTTTCCTCAATTATACCACTATTTTGTATTATACTCAATAACCAGACGGAAGATACGGGATACCGTTTGCCCCGTGCCCCGTCAAATGGCATCTTGTGAAACACCGGTAGCGGCCGTATTCAACAGCTGCCCTTGACCCTGCAAGCAAGAGAGTTTCATGCGTCTTCCCCGCCATACCCTGACCCGAGCCTTCCTGGTGGTCATCCTGACCCTCGCCCTGTATGCGGCGGGGGCCCTGATCATCGGCTGGGAGGGGATCATGACGCGCCTGAGGTCCGTCTCTCCCCTGGTCCTGATCGGGGTGGCTCTGCTGTCGTTGACCAACTATGGATTGCGGTTCTGGCGGTGGGAGTTTTTCCTGCGGCGGCTCCAGGTAAGGATCCCCCTGCGTACCTCCCTTGCCATCTACTTCTCCGCCTATGTCATGGTCATCACACCGGGCAAGGTCGGCGAGGTGTTCAAGGCGGGTATCCTGAAGGATCGCCACGGAGTGAGGTTGGCCACGGGATTGCCGGTGATCCTGGCCGAAAGGATCTATGATTTCCTGGGTGTCCTGATCCTGGCCATGGGCGGCATCCTGTTCTGGCCCGGATCCCTCTCGGGGCTGACCACGGGCCTGATCGCCGCCACATCGATCCCCGCCCTGTTGCTGTTGCTGCGCAACGACAGGTTGCGCAGGGCCCTGCTGGAGAAACTGGGGCGTTCACCCATCCTGGCCCGCAAGGGGATCGCCCTGGATGATGCCCTGGAGAATTTCGGGCGCTTGCTGCAACCGGGCCCGGGAACCGGGATCCTTCTGATCTCGGCGATCTCATGGTTATGTGAAGGAATCGGTTTCGCCCTCGTCTGCCGAGGGCTGCACCTGGAGGCCGGACTCGGAGTTGCGGTCTTCATCTATGCCGCCGGGACCATCGTTGGCAGCCTATCCTTCCTGCCGGGTGGCTTGGGCGGAACCGAGGCCACCATCATCTGGCTGCTCGGAACGCTGCTGGGCTCCACCGGGTCCGGGGCGGCTTCCGCCGCCCTCCTCATCAGGGTGTTCACCCTCTGGCTGGCAGTTCTGCTGGGCTTCGCAGTCTTCCTCGCCTCGCGCAATCTGCTGCTGGGGGATCGAGACCAGGACGGCGACCGGGACCTTCCTCTCAGTTAGCTCTCGCCGCCGGGAAGATCACGGCTAATCCATGGCTCAATCATGGCCGGGAAAACGGGACGACGGTTCGTCCATGCCTGTCCGCAGCAACGCTCGGTAATGCCTGATCTCCGCGCGCAGAGAGATGGCATCCCGGAGTTTGAACCACATGCGCCTGAGGACGGTAGCCAGCATGGCAGCGACCAGCCCCATGCACAGGACGCGGTACCAGTAGCTCAGATCGCCTCCGTGCCGGTTGAACAGATGCCACACAGCCCTTCCGAACAGCACGAGCAGGATGGCAAAGGCGAGTTGGAGACCCAGATGAACCAGGGTGGAGGAAAATTCCTCGTGGCAACGATGATACTGCCGCAGGGCAAAATCCCCACCCTGCCCCGAACCGAACCGGGACCGGAACAGCTTGGACTCCCTAGGGGATTTCTTCGAAATCAGCATCACTGATATCCTGGTCGGTTACAGGGCCTGGCTCGGACTCGCCGGGGCGGGGACCGGTGTGCACTGAAGGCCGCTTGGCTTCCGAGACACGTCGCCAACCGCGGAAAAGGCGCCGTGCGAAGAGCCCCAACAAGAACAACCAGAATAGCCTCAAAAAGAACATGGCTGGCACCGCCGGAGAAAAATGGTACGCCCGGCGGGATTCGAACCCACGGCCTTCTGCTCCGGAGGCAGACGCTCTATCCAGCTGAGCTACGGGCGCACAATGCGAGGCCAAATAATGCGACATGGAGGCGGCACGGTCAAATGGCCATTTCCCCTGCAGGACTGTCAGACAGGATCGTCCCGACCCCTGGCCTGTGCTTCCAGGAGCTTGCGGGCGAACGCCACCTGATGCCTCGGGTCGGGAAGAACGCCCTCTCCCCCGAGCAACCGTGTCAATTCCTGGACCCGCTCCTCCCCTTCCAGGTAGCGGGCAGCAGCGGTTGTCCTGCCTTGGTGCAGGTTCTTGGCGACCTTCAGATGTCGGCGGGCACGGGCGGCCACGGTGGCCAGATGGGTGATGCAGAGCACTTGCCCCTGCCGGGAAAGGTCTTCCAGGAGGTCCGCCACGGGACCGGCCCCCTCCATGCCGAGTCCGGCGTCGATCTCGTCGAACAGGCGCAAAGGCGGTTCCTCGGATCTGCCTTCAAGCACCGAAACGCCGAGAAAGATGCGGGATTTCTCCCCGCCGGAAGCGATCCGGTGCGCGGGGCCCATGGCCTCCCCCGGGTTGGGTTGCACCAGCAGCCTGACCGCATCGCAACCCCGGTCGGTGACCGCACAACCGGCGCCATCGAGTTGCACGGGACCGTCGGGGTCCGCCCGCAGTGAAACATCGATTCGGCACCGGATGGAGGGCAACCCCAGGGGCCGCAGGATATCCTCCAACTCGGAACCCAGCTTTTCCGCTCCCTCCAGGCGTCGCCGGTGCAGTTCATCCGCAGCAACAGCCAAATCGGCCCGGGCCGCCTCGACCTTCTCCCGCAGCGCGGCCAGCTCGACCGGGGCCTGGTCCTGGAAAGCGAGCTTCTCCCGCAGCTCGGCCTCCAGCGCCAGCAGACCGGGTACATCCCGGTGATACTTCCGCCGCAGTTGTTCGTAAAGGGCTTTGCGGGCCTCGATTTCATCCAGCTGGGAAGGCTCGATTTCACAGGTATCCAGGTACCCCTCCAGCAACCTTGAAGCCTCGTCCAGGCTTGTCTCCGCCGTCGTGAGAATGTCCAGCACCTCCTGCAGACGCGTGCTGTCGCCGCTGACGCGACCCAACTCCCCCACGACCTTGCCCAGAAGCATCCGTATCGAAGGATCGGCATCCTCGAGCAACGACCGGGCGTACCCGGCCGTCTCCAACAAATGCCTGGCATTGCGACCGAAATGGATCTGCTCGGCCAACAGGTCCTCTTCTTGCGGATCGAGTCCGGCAGCGGCAAGTTCCTCGAGCTGGTATTTCCAGATCTCCTTCTGCTCCAGCCCGGCGGCCGCCGCCCGTTCAAGACCTGTCAGTTCCTCCAGCAGCCTCCGCAACCGTCCCCAGGCCTGATTGACCGCCCTCAGGAAATCCCCATTTCCCTGCCAGTTGTCCAGCAGGTCACAGGCGAACTCGGCCCTTGACAGCCGCCGCTGCTGATCCTGGCTCTGGATGTTGAGCAGGAGACCTCCCACCTGCTTCAGCAGGGCGAGGGAGGAGACGAGCCCGTTGATCAGCACCCGATCCCGACCCTCGGGACGCAGTTCCCTGCGCAACACGAGGATCCCGTCGGAATCCACACGGATCCCCAGCTCCCCCAACATTTGCAGATGCCCGGGTTCCTCGCCCAGATCGAACACGCCTTCGGCGTAACCGATCTCTTGCCCCGAACGCACCAGGTCCCCTGGATTGGCCCGGCCCGCCAGCAATCCCAGGGCCCCGGCAATGACCGACTTGCCGGCGCCCGTCTCTCCGGTAAGGACTGTCAGGCCGGAATCCAGCGTCAGGGCCAGATCCTCGACGATGGCGATGTTGTGGATGCGGAGTTCCAGGAGCACGGCCAATCCCTACTTGTCGAAGCGCTTGGTGCCGCCCCAGTTGAGCTTGTGCCTCATGACCCGATAGAAATGGCTCTGGGGAAATTTGACAAGCGCCACCTCGTTGTCGGCTTCCTTGAAAACCACACTGTCTCCATCGGCCAGTTCATGGGTCTTCTGGCCGTCCACGGTCAACGTGGCACCCTCGCCCGTTTCATGAAGCACCAGCTCTATCCTGGTGTCGGTGGAGATGATAAGCGGTCGCATCCCCAGGCTGTGAGGGCAAATAGGGGACACGATGAGACAGGGTACGGAGGAGTGGCATATGGGCCCTCCGGCCGACAGGTTGTAGGCCGTGCTGCCGGTGGGCGTACTGACGATGATGCCGTCGCCGAGAAAGCGCCCCAGGGAATCGTCGTCGAGCCTCAGTTCCATGTCCAGGGCACGCGGCAGGGGGCCCATGTTCACCACCAGATCATTCAAGGCGTTGGAGGTGGTTATCTTGCGACCGTCCCGCCACACTGAACCGTAGACCCGGGCCCGGCGATCGAGATGGCACTTGCCGTCCATGAGCATGTTCAGGGCGTCCTGGAGCTCCTGAACGGGAACATCGGTGAGATACCCGAGGGATCCCAGATTGACTCCCAGCAGGGGTACGCCCGAAAGCCCCAGCACGCGGGCCGCCCTCAGCATGGTTCCGTCTCCGCCCAGGGCGATAACGACATCCGCGACTTCCACCATCTCGCTGTTGGGCAAGCAGGAAATCGCGGTCGGCAAGGCGCCCGCCAGATCCGACGAGGCCACCACCCGCACTCCATGTCCGGAGCATACTCCCTGGATGACCTTGACCGCCGGGGGCAACTCCTTCTTGGCAGGGTTGCCGAACAAGCCCACGGTGCGAACATTCCCGAGCTGTGGTTCGCTGTGGGTCATGATGCGTTCTGCGCCCGGCTGCTGCGGCTGCCCGGGGCCAGGAAGGTCCTGACGCGCCCCGCAATGCCCCGCCCATCCAGTTTCAGCCCCGCCAGCAACTCCTGACGGGAGGCGTGCTCCTGGAATTGGTCAGGAATCCCCAGGCAAAGAACCTGGGGAGCTTCCGGTTCTCCCCTGGCGGTCGACCACTCGAGAATCGCGGCGCCGAACCCGCCGGCCAGGCTGTTCTCCTCCACCGTCACCACATGGGTGTGCTCACGCCAGATCCTGGCCAGGGTGGCCTCATCGAGGGGCTTGATGAAGCGCATGTCGATGACCTCGGCCTGCACCCCGGCCGCGGATAGGGTTCCCGCGGCTTCCTGGGCGGGATGGACCATCGATCCCACTGCCAGCAGACACACGTCATTCCCCCTGTGGAGAACCTCGGCAGTACCGGGCACCAGCGGCGACGGGTCGCCGGTAAGGGGTACGCCCAGACCGGCGCCACGCGGATAGCGCAGTGCGCTGGGCCCGGAATCGTAAGCCAGGGCCGTGGCCAGCATGTGGCGCAGCTGGTCCTCATCCCGGGGAGCCATGACCAGCATGCCGGGCACCATGCGCAGGAAGGTGAGGTCGAAAACCCCGTGGTGGGTGGGACCGTCCTCCCCCACCAACCCCGCCCGGTCGACGGCAAAGACAACCGGCAGTTTCTGCAGGGCCACGTCATGGATGATCTGATCCAAAGCGCGCTGCAGGAAAGTCGAGTAGATGGCCACGACGGGCTTTTGACCCCTGCAGGCCAAACCCGCGGCGAAGGTCACGGCATGCCCTTCGGCGATCCCCACGTCATGGAAACGTTCCGGGGCGGCATCCCGCAGCAAGCCCAGTCCGGTGCCAGTCGGCATGGCCGCGGTGATCCCGTGGATGCGCTCGTCCCTGCGGGCCATGTCAGCTAGTGTCCGACCGAAGACCCCGGTAAAGGAGGGGACCTTGTCCGGCACGATCTTGATGCCCTCGGCCCGATTGAACTTGCCCACCCCGTGGTAGCGCTGCCCGTCCTCCTCGGCGAACTTGTAGCCCTTGCCCTTGTCGGTGATCATGTGGATCAGGACCGGCCCCTTGAGCTTCTTGACCGCCCGCAGGGTACGCATCACAACCGGGAGATCGTGGCCGTCGATGGGCCCGAAGTACTTGAATCCCAGTTCCTCGAACAGGATGGTCGGCACGACCAGCTGCTTGAGGCTTTCCTTGATCCTTCCGGCCAGGACACGGGCCTTGCTGCCGTGGGGAATGCGGCCCAACATATCCCAGAGATCGGCTTCCAGCCTCAGATAGTGCTTGCCGCTGGTGATGCGCGTCAGGTACTTGGCGATGGCCCCCACGTTGGGGGAAATGCTCATCTTGTTGTCGTTGAGAACGACGATAAGGTCTGATTGCATCTGGCCGGCGTTGTTCATGCCCTCGTAGGCCAGACCGCCGGTCAGGGCGCCGTCCCCCACGACGGCGATCACCGAGTGTTGCTCGCCGCGGGCATCCCGGGCGGCGGCAAATCCCAGGGCGGCGCTGATGGCCGTGCTGGCGTGCCCGACCCCGAACATGTCATGGGGATTCTCGCTGCGCCTGGGAAAACCGGAAATCCCGTCCTTGCTCCGCAGGGTGTCGAACTCGGCGCGGCGCCCGGTCAGCAACTTGTGTCCGTAGGCCTGATGCCCGACGTCCCACAGGATCTTGTCATCAGGAGAGTGAAACACGCTGTGCAGGGCCACGGTCAGCTCAACAACGCCCAGGCTGGCCCCGAGATGCCCACCGGAGCGGGAAACGGTGTTGACGATTTCTTCCCGCAGCTCGGAGCACAGCAGTGTCAATTCCTGCAGGGACAGCTCGCGAAGATCCTCGGGACTACCGATCCGTGACAATACCGGCTGCATGCCGATCCTTTCCGATTACGACCATTTACCCACCAAGGGGCAGGTAGAAGCTTAACCCGGGTGCACGCCGAACGCCAGAGCGAAAAGGACCCCGAGAAAGGCGCCAATGAGCATGTGGGCAGGATGATGGGACCGTGGATCGAGATATTCCATGGCGCGGCGTGCCAGGCTGCCCGAGATCTCCATCCTGTCGAGAACCAGGAACAGGGCCCGCTGTTGTTCGGCAGCGGCCCCACCCAGCTTCAAGGCGTCGTGAAAACCGATCACCGCGAATACCAGGGCGAACCCAGCTTCGCTGCTGGACCAGCCGCAGCGCACAACAACCAGGGTGACCAGGCAGGTGGCTGTGGCTGTGGCAAGGCTCGGCAACCCGGAACTCTCGAAAAGCATGAAGACGGGGACGCCATGCCGGGGGATGGCGTAGAGAACCATCTTGAAGACCTGGCAGAAAGCGCCACAGGCCAGAACCACCACCCAGATCGGGGTCAGGTCCCCGTTCATGTCAAGCCTCCCGCTGCCACAGGAAGGAAGCCAGAGCCAGGAGTCGCGATGTGGCCGGGTTGTCGGGCAACAGCCGCGCCAGGATGTCCCGACCGCCGCGACCATGTTCGGCCGTGATGCGGCGCGCCTCGCCTTCCCCGACCACGCGAATCCATGTTGCCTTGCCGGCGGCCTCGTCCTTGCCCGCCGTCTTGCCGAGGACCTCGGATGCGCCGCCGAGATCGAGCAGATCATCCGCCCCCTGGAAAGCCAGCCCCAGTTCCAGCCCCGCATGATGCAATTCCGACAGGACGGAATCGTTCGCACCCGCCAGGGCGGCCCCGGTCGCCAGGGACACGGCCAACAACCCGCCGGTTTTCAGGCTGTGAATCCTGGCCACGTCTTCGCGGGTCACGGTCTTCCCCTCGGCTGCGAGATCCAGCTGCTGTCCGCCCACCATGCCGGCCGGACCGACGGCCCGTGCCACCTTGGCAATGACCGCCCGCGCCTTTTCCCCACACGCTTGAGCCAGCCAGGCGAAGCCCAGAGCTTGAAGGCCGTCTCCCGCCAGGATGGCCGTGGCCTCGTCGAACGCCACGTGGCAGGTGGGGCGCCCTCGCCTGAGGGTATCGTCATCCATGGCCGGCAGGTCATCGTGGATCAGGGAATAGGTGTGGAGACACTCGAGGGCGCAGGCGGCCCGCATGACATCGGCGGTCGGATCCGGGATTTGGCGGGAGCTCCGCCCCGCCACCGCCTGCCAGGTCCACAACAGGAGCACGGGGCGCAGTCGCTTGCCGCCTGCCAACAGGCTGTAGGTCATGGCCTCGCGCAACCTGCCGGGGATCCCCTCCTCGGCACCCATCAATTCCACCAGGGCTTTATCAACATCCGCCTTGACCTGGGCAAGGGCCGTCTTCAGATCAGCCGAATTCATGCCAGCCCTCGGCGCGCGCCATGGCCTCACAGGTGTTCTCCATCAGCATGGCGATGGTCATGGGCCCCACACCGCCTGGTACCGGCGTCAGCGCCGCGACATGACCCAGGAGCGTTTCGCTGTCGACGTCCCCGACCAGACGGGTGCCCTTGGGCGCGGCGGGATCCTCGATGCGGTTGATCCCCACGTCGATCACCACCGCACCGGCCGGAATGACATCCGGACCCAGGGCACGCGGCACCCCAATGGCCGCCACCACGATATCCGCCTCCTCCAGGGCCAGACCCAGATCCGGCGTCCTGCTGTGGCACATGGTCACCGTGGCGTCGCCCTCCGGCCCCTTCAGATTCAGCAGCAGGGCCAACGGTCGCCCCACGATGACGCTGCGCCCGACGACCGCGACCTTCCTCCCGGCTGTGTGTATGCCGTAATGGGCGAGAATGCGAAGGATCCCCTTGGGCGTGCACGGTATGAAACGCGGGCGGCCCGCCACCAGGAGGCCCAGGTTTTCCGGATGGAAACCGTCGACGTCCTTGGCCGGGTCCACGGTCCGCAGCACGGCATCCTGGTCCATTTCGGGGGGCAGGGGCAGCTGAACCAGGATGCCGTCGATGGCCGGATCGGCATTGAGCTTCCGGACCAGGTTCAAGGCTTCCGTGGTGGTGGTCGAGGACGGCAGGCGATGGGTCACATGGTGCAGCCCCAGCTTTTCACAGGCCTTTTCCTTGTGCTTGACATAGACGCGGGAAGCGGGATCCTCCCCGATCAGGACCACCGCCAGGCCCGGCCGCCGAGGCGCGGACGACAACCGAACCTTCAGATCCTCCAGGACAGCGTCCCGCACCGGAATTCCCTTGAGCAGCTTGGTTTCCATCTCTCCCCCGTGTCTACTTGGCGAAAGCGGTGGCCCTGGTTTCCCTGATGACCATGATCCGGATCTGACCCGGGTACTCCAGTTCACCTTCGATTCGCCGGCTGATCTCCTCGGCCAGCACCGCAGCCTCGGCGTCGGTGACGCGGTTGTGGTCCACCAGGATCCTGACCTCGCGGCCGGCCTGGATGGCGAAGGATTTTTCCACCCCGGGGAAACTCTCGGCGATGGCCTCCAGGTTCTCCAGTCGCTGTACGTATGAATCCAGGCTTTCCCGCCGGGCGCCCGGCCGGGAGGCCGAGACGGCATCCGCCGCGGCGGTGATGAAGGTGTAGGGTGAGGTGGCCTCGATGTCCTGGTGATGGCCGCCGACGGCGTTGACAACGATATCGTTCTCCCCGTACTTGCGGCACAGCCGGGCCCCGATCACAGCGTGCGGCCCTTCGATCTCGTGGTCGGCGGCCTTGCCGATGTCGTGCAGGAAACCGCAGCGTCGCGCGAGCCGGGAATCCAGCCTGAGCTCGTCGGCGATCACACCGGCCACCGCCGCGACTTCCCGTGCGTGGTTCAGCAGGTTCTGTCCGTAGCTGGTGCGGTAGTCGAGCCGACCGATGTACGGATACAGTTCGGGCCTGATGTTCTGCAACCCCATTTCGAGGCAGGCCTGTTCCCCCGTCTCCCTGATCTTCTCCTGCACCTCGGCCGTGGTCTTGCGCACCACTTCCTCTATGCGCCCCGGATGGATCCGGCCGTCTCGCACCAGGATATCAAGGGACTGGCGGGCGATCTCCCTGCGCACGGGATCGAAACCGGAAACGATGACCGCTCCGGGGGTGTCGTCGATGATGACATCGATCCCGGTGGCCAATTCGAAGGCCCGGATGTTGCGGCCCTCGCGGCCGATGATACGGCCCTTCATGTCGTCGCTGGGAAGATCCACCACCGAGACCGTGGTCTCGGCCACGTGTTCGGATGCATAGCGCTGGACGGCGAGGCTGAGGATGCGGATGGATTCGCGTTTGGAAGTCCGCTCGGTCTCCTCGCGGACCTGCTGGATGGTCCGGGCCGCGGCCAGCCGGGCCTCGTTGATCATGCTCTCCATGAGCTGGCGCTTGGCGCTGTCGGCGGTCATGCCGGCGATCCGCTCCAGCTTGAGATTCTGCTCGGCCAGGACCCGGTCCAGCTCGGCCTGGCTCTGGTTCAATGCTTCCTGACGTCCGGCGAGGGTTTCCTCCAGGGCCACGAGGCGGGCTTCCTTCTTGTCGATGAAGGCCACCTTCTTGTCGAGGTTCTCCTCCCTGAGATCCAGGGCGTCGAGCCGGCGCCGGTTCTCCTTCCGCAGCCGGTCGGTTTCCTCCTCGAATTGCCTCCGCGCCTGGAACAGCTCTTCCTTGGCCTCGAGCTTGGCGCTCTTGATCAGGGATTCGGCTTCCCGTGCCGCATCCTTGAGCATGCGGTCGATGCGCGCCGAAGCGCTCCCGTGCCGGGTCTCGTACCGTTTCTTGAAGAACAACCAACCGGCAAAAAAACCGAGACAGGCAGCCGCGGCCCATAGGACGTACTGAGGAATCGGTGGCATGACCACTCCCCACACAGGTGATGTTATTTATCAAGATCCGGCTCCAAGAGCGTCCCCGGCATGAAGATCGCCGCAGCGATATGCCGTCACCATCTACCGGATCAAGGAAGGAGTCGGGGCGGGGAGGTATCCCCGCCCGGTCGTGTGAGTCGGAAGCAACTGAACCGTGTTGCTTCAGGTGGGTTCCCTGTCACGTTGTCCGATTGTCCTCACGGAGAGGCAAAACCATCAAACGTGAACCCCGGGATCCCCTTTGTGAAGTGTTGGCTCACTTGTACGACGCATCACGTGCCGGGCAGGGCGTTGTCGCATTCATCACCTGCAGCTGCAATACCCATTTCAGCATCCAGCAACCGGGCCATCTGAATCGATCTATCTTCAAGTGTCGCCTCTGTTTCCAGACGCAACCGTTTCTCGCGGAGCAATTCATCGGCGATGTTCACGGCGGCAAGAATGGCAACCTTGCCCAGTGCCGCCGCAGAAACCTTGCCGGCGACCTCTTTCATCCGCTCGTCGACGAATCGCGCCACTTCCCGGACGTACTCCGGGTCCGCATCCCCTTTGAGGGTGTATTCAGAGCCGTAGATGGTCACTGTCACGCTAGCAGGATCCAATTCGACCGCTTTCCCGTCCAGGTCGGAGCTGCAGTTCTAACCGAGAGCTTCCAGTTTCTCCAGCAGACCTCCGACCTTATCCTCGATTTCCTTCCGCTTCTCTTCGAATTGCCCCGCCAGGTCGGCGTTCTGCCGCGCCTGGTCGAGGTCCCTGGTCAAGCGCTGGATTGTCTCCTCGGATTCCGCCGCAGCGGATTGCAACTCGACGCAGCGCTTCTTTAAGCTTTCATTCTCGGCACGCAGATCCTTGATCAGACCGATGGCGGCCATGACCTTGGCTTCCAGAATTCCGAGTTTCGTATCCATTACGTCCTGTACTCCCGATTCTTCCGTGACTGGGTTGGGGCCTGTTCCGATCAGGCCCGGGGTTTGATCTCGAATCGCACTTCCAGAGCCTTCAGGACCTCCGCGATGGCCTTGTCCACCGCCTTCCCCTTCAAGTTACCCTTGGCAGAGAGGAACTTCAAGCGAATTCCATAGGCTGAGGTACCTTCAGGCAAGCCTTCGCCCTGAAACACATCGAACAGTTCCAGACCCGCCAGCAGGGGACCCGCGGCCTCCTTGACCGCCTCGGCGATCTGCCGGTAGGTCACACCGTTGGGCACCAGCAGGGACAGATCCCGTTTGACCGCCGGGAAGCGGGAAAACGGCCTGTAGCGCAGAGAGGAGGGAGCCAGGGCCATCCCGTCCAGCCTGACCTCCGCCACCGCCACCGGTTGCTGAAGGTCGAACTCGCGCAACACGGCAGGGGCCACCATGCCCAGGGCCCCGATTTCCTCGCCCTGGTCATCGACAATGGCCATCTGGACTGCGGGGTCGAGCCAGGGCTGGGCGGAAGAGACAACCAGGCCGGGCCGTAACCGCAACAGCTGCCTCAGGTTGCGCAACGAAGTCTTGAGTTCCATGAAACCGCCGGGCAAGCCCCCGATGACGGGGGTTTCCACCCCGACCACGCTGATCTGCAGCATGAGGGGTTCGGCCGGCAGGAGGGCTTCATCGGGATGGCCCTGCCGACGACCATGGTCCAGGGCGGGCAGATATACGCGGTTGAGTTGGAAAAACCGCAGCGGCGGCGCGGCCTGGGCATTCAGATTCCTCCGGGCAACCTCCAGCAGGGACGGCAGAAGACTGGTCCGGAGCAGGGTCTCGCCGCCCTGCCTGGGATTCATCACAGCCAGCATTTCCCGGCGGGGATCCGTGGGCGACAAACCCAGCTTGTCCGGCTCGTCCCCGGAGCCGAAGGAGGAGGTCACGATCTCGTGGTATCCGGCACCGACCAGATAGCGGCGCAGATTTCCCACGGTCATCTCCATCTGACCCCGGTTGCCTCCCCCCGTACCGCGGAACGGACCTTCCCGCCGGATCCGATCCAGGCCGTAACTGCGGGCGATTTCCTCGATCAGGTCGATCTCCTGCAGAAGATCCCGCCGGAAGGATGGCACTTCCACCATCATGTTCACGGCATTGGCGTTGCGGGCCTGGGCATTGCCCATGGGCTGGACCTTCAACCCCAGCCCCTGCAGAAGCTGAGCAGCCTCGCCGGTGGTGATCTCCGTGCCCAGGACCCGGTTGACCTGCCAGATGCGCAGGGGCAGGGGTTCGGCGGGCTTACGGTCCGGGTCCTGCCGATCGGCCCAGTCCTTCACGATGACACCGCCGGCAAGTTCCTGGATCAGGTACAGGGCCCTCAGGGCCGCCTTTTCCACCATGTCCCAGTCCGCACCGCGTTCGAAGCGGTAGCTGCTCTCGCTCAGCAGACCCAGCCCGCGGCTGGCCGACCTGACCAGGATGGGGCTGAAGAAGGCGCTTTCCAGCAGCAGGGTCGAGGTCTGGTCGCTGACTTCGCTGTTGGCCAGACCCATGACCCCAGCCAGAGCCACGGGCCCCCGCTTATCGCTGATCAGCAGGGTGTCGGGCCCCACCTCGCGCTCGACATCGTCGAGAGTCGTGACCATCGTCTTGCGGCCGGCCCGGCCGATGCTGAGGACCGAGCCACTGATCTTGTCCCGATCGAAGGCGTGCAGGGGCTGCCCGGTCTCGAAGAGAACGTAGTTGGTGATGTCCACCAGGTTGTTGATGGGCCGGCTTCCGACGGCCAGCAGACGCCGCTGCATCCAGTCGGGGCTGGGTCCGACCTGCACCCTCTCCGCACCGAAGGCCATGTACCGCGGGCAGTCCCTGTAATCGTCCACCTTGACCTGCAGGCCGAGGTTGTCGCCGCCCTGCTTGGAATTCCAGGTGGGGGGCAGCGAAACCTTGGTGCCGTAGATGGCTGCGACTTCCCGCGCCACGCCGATATGGCTGAGCCAGTCGGGCCGATTGGGAGTGACCTCGATATCCAGCACGGTATCCTTGAAGCCGTAGAGTTCGTCGGCGCTGGTGCCAACCGGCAGATCCGTGTCGAGTTCCATGATCCCGGAAGAATCGCCGTCAAGACCCAACTCGTTGGCCGAGCAGATCATGCCCCGGCTGATCTCGCCCCTGATCTTGGACTTCTTGATCTTGAGCCCACCGGGAAGCAGGGCCCCGACACGAGCGAAAAGCACCGTCAGTCCTGCCCGCACGTTGGGCGCCCCGCAGACCACCGGCACGGGTTCGTCGCCGCCGTCATCGACCAGACAGACGCTGAGACGATCGGCGCCCGGGTGCTTGCCCTGTTCCAACACCTTGGCCACGACCACGCCGGGGAATTCCCGCTTGAACTCCTCGATCCCCTCCACGTTCAGTCCTGCCGCCGTCAGCTTGTCCGCCAGGCCCCGGGCGTCGTCGTCCCAGGCCACGTAGTCACTCAACCAGTCCAGACTGATTTTCACAGCACACCTCGGAATTGCTGGAGAAAGCGCAGGTCGTTCTCGTAGAGCAGCCGGATATCATCGATGCCGTACTTCAGCATGGCGATGCGGTCGATCCCCATCCCGAAAGCGAAACCGGTATAGGCGTCTTCGGGATAACCGGCGGCCTTGAACACGTTGGGGTGCACCATGCCGGCGCCCATGATCTCCAACCAGCCCGTCTGGCCGCAGACGCCGCAACCCCGTCCCCCGCAGGCCACGCACTGCATGTCAACTTCCACCGACGGCTCGGTGAAGGGGAAGAAATGAGGACGGAAACGAGTGATCTCGTCGGCGCCGAAGAACAGCCTCACGAAGGTGTCCACCGTGGCCTTCAGGTCGGCCATGCTGATGTCCTTGTCCACCACCAGTCCCTCGATCTGGTAGAACTCGGACGAATGGGAGGCATCGGCATTCTCGTTGCGGTAGACGCGACCCGGGAAGATGTACGCCAGGGGCGGCTGCTGCCGTTCCATGGTCCGGACCTGCACGGGGGAAGTCTGCGTGCGCAGGCATACCTTGTCGTTGATGTAGAAGGTGTCCTGGATATCGCGGGCCGGGTGGTCGGCGGGGAAATTCAGGGCGGTGAAGTTGTAGTAGTCGAGTTCCACTTCCGGCCCTTCGCCGCGCGAGAAGCCCATGCCGTAGAAGATGTCGCAAATGGATTCCAGCACGCTCGTCAACGGATGCATGGTGCCCAGCGCCGGGTCGGCGGGTGCCGGCAGGGTCAGATCCAGGCCAGCGGCGAAGGTCTCCCCACCTGATGATCCGAGTTCCTCGCCGCGAGCGGCGAGCAGGCCGTCCAGCTCGACCTTGAGCCGGTTCAACTCCGCACCCACGGCCGGTCTTTGCGCGGGATCCACGTCCTTGAGCCCCCGCAGCAGAACGGTCACCTCGCCCTTGCGGCCGAGCAGAGCCACCCGCAGGGCCTCGAGCTCACTCGTCGAACCCGCCTCGCCGATCAGCCGGCGGCCTTTTTCCCGCAAGCGGTCAATGACTTCCTTCATGAAGTGTTCCCCTGACGTTCGCTGGCATGTTCTGTCAATAAGGACACGCGCCGGCCATCCGGACGAGATGACCGACGCGTCGGGCGCATGGGTTGTTGGGGATGCGGCCGCACCCCCGCGCTCACAATGCGCTTTTGGCGGCCTCGGCCAACTTGGCGAAAGCCTGCGCATCATGCACGGCCAGGTCGGCCAGCATCTTGCGGTCGATCTCGATCTCGGCCAGTTTGAGACCGTTGATGAAATGACTGTAGCTGAGGCCGTTCAACCGCGCGGCGGCGTTGATGCGGGTGATCCACAGACGGCGGAAATCCCGCTTCTTGTTGCGGCGATCCCGGTAGGCGTAGGCCAGCGCACGATCGACTGTTTCACGAGCCATGACGTACTGGTTGCCCCGTCCGCCGACGAAACCCTTGGCTCGCTTGAGATACTTCTTCCGCCGGTGCTTGGCCGCCGGATTATTTGTTGCCCTGGGCATGATATTGCCTCCTTGAAGACCGACCCCTGCGGGGTCCTGCGTTGCTGAACTACTTGCCCCCGGCGAGCATCTTGAGTGCGCGGGCTTCGTCACTGGGCGCCAGGAGACCTGCTTTCCTCAGGTTCCGCAGACGCTTGGGGCTCTTGGCCGTGAACAGGTGGCCGTGGTAGGCCTTGTTGCGCTTGATTCGTCCCTTGCCGGTCAGCTTGAAGCGCTTGGCCGCCGCCCGGTTCGTCTTCATCTTGTTCTTACCCATGCTGTATGCCTCTTTCTTTCTGCGCCGCATCCCATCGACGAACCGCTACCGGTCCGATCCCCGGCAGGGAAGATCCGCTAGGGGTTCTTGATGGGCGCCAGCACAAAGGTGATCAACCGTCCTTCACGCTGGGGCGCCGATTCCCTCACGCCGTACTCGGCCAGTTCCTCGGTCAGGTGATTCAGAAACTCCATGGCCAGGTCCATGTGCGTGATCTCACGCCCCCTGAACCGCATCACGACCTTCACCTTGTTTCCCGCCTCGAGAAACTTGATGATGTGCTTCTTCTTGAACTCGTAGTCATGGTCGTCGGTCTTGGGTCGGAACTGGATGGTCTTGACCTTGACCGTGTGGGAAGCCTGCCGGGCCTTGCGGGCCTTCTTGCTTTGTTCGTACTTGAACTTCCCGTAATCCATGATCTTGCACACGGGCGGACGGCCGTTGGGTGCCACTTCCACCAGGTCCAAGCCTCTTTCCTCGGCGATGCGCAGGGCCTCGGCCGTCTGCAGCACTCCCAACTGCTCACCATTCTCGTCGACGACCATCACCGGGGTGATCCGGATCATCCGGTTGACTCTGGTCACCTTGTTACTCTTGATAAGCCGAACCTCCTGCCGATTGTTTCCCACCAAGAAAAAAGGCGGGCTGCAGGCCCGCCGCAGCACCTTCCCCCAGGGAAAGCTGCTGCTTGCTCCAACCGTTCCGTCAACCGGGCTTCCGGGCCAGATACGGTGAGGGGGCGGACCCCTGCTTGTTTCAGGCGGTTGGCACACCAACCGCCGTATTTGGGGTGATAATCTAGTTGTCCGGGGTTCCTGCGTCAAGGAGATCCTGGATCACCTGGTCCAGGGGACGCGAACCCTGGTCTCCCTGATGGCGTATGCGCACGGCCACCTCGCCGTTTTCCATCTCCCTGCCGCCCACGATCAGCATCCATGGCACGTGCAGGACCTCGGCCTCCCTGATCTTGAAGCCGATCTTCTCGTCCCTGATATCCTCCCCCACCCGGATACCCGCGCTGCGCAATCGGGCGGCGACCTGGGCGGCATACTCGTGCTGGTCCCGGCTGACGGACATGACGCGCGCCTGTTCGGGGGCCAGCCAGAGGGGGAAATCCCCGCCGAAATGCTCGGTCAGGATCCCGATGAAGCGCTCCAGGGAACCCATGATGGCCCGGTGGACCATGTACACGTATCTCTTCTGCCCGTCGCTGTCGGTGTACGTCACGTCGAAGCGCCGCGGCAGGTTGAAATCGAACTGGATGGTGCTCGACTGCCACCGGCGGCCCAGGGCGTCGATGAGCTTGACGTCGATCTTGGGGCCGTAGAAGACGGCCTCCCCCTCCTCGCGCGTGAACTCCA
>CAYPVD010000013.1:0-26583 GCA_964414055.1 uncultured Fibrobacteraceae bacterium | reverse complement strand
TGCCCCACCCCCGGGCGGATCCGCCCCCGCGAGCCCAGGAAGTACTTCCGGAAAACCAGGCGGGAGAGCATCAGCCCGGCTGCGACCCAGACCCAGACCCCCGCCGCGTGGATCAGGGCCCTGTCGGCATCGCCTGCGCGCACGGCCTGCAGTCCTGCCGCGGCCTGGTAGGGAGCGGTGGTGCGCCCCACGACCAGCAACGCCTGAACCGCCTGTTGCAGTACCGGAAGCTGGGACAGGGAACGTTCGCCCATGTACCGCTCCACGACTCCTGGGCCCATGCCCATGAGCAGGATCAGGACGATGACCATCACCGCCAGCACTTCCCGGCTGCGGCGCCCCCGCAGCAGCACCTCGGTACCCAGACTCACGGCCTGGCCCCAGGAGAGAATGGTCAGCCAGAGCGAGACCACCAGGACCAGACCCAGCCAGGCCGGCCCCGGTCCCAGCCAGACCGCAGCACCCAGGACGATCATCACCGGGTAGTAGAAGAGGTGGTCGGCGCTCCCGGCCAGGGCCGTCTGGGACATCCAGAACAGCTGGTCCGGGGTCACGGGAAAGGCCAGCAGACGAGAGGTCACCGGTCCGCTCTGCCCCTTCTCCACCAGCAGGGGCAACATGACCCCCGCCAGGGTGGCCACCAGAAAGACACCGGCCTGCAACTTGAAGAGCAGGGACTCGTCCCCGACGCGAACGGCCTGGATCATGACGGTCCCGACACCCACGGCGGCCCCCACCGAGGCCAGCCCCCACAACAGGCCCAGCAGGATCGTTCCCACCAGGCTCCAGATCCCCTCGCGGCGCCGCAGGCGGTTGATCAGCAACCGATAACGCAACCAGATGATGGCCAGGACTCGCTCCATCGGTCCCCTTCTACAGCAGATGGTTGCTGATGATCCAGGTGTAGGTGTGCAGGAAACCCAGGCCCACCAGGGCGACGAAGATCCGTCGCCGGTAACGCAGGCCGTCGATGCGCAGGAAGCTGTACCAGCACAGCAGGCTGACGGGCAGGGCCACCGGCGCGTAGAGGTTCCAGTCCTGGTACACGCCCATGTCGGCCTTCCAGGTGAACATGAACACGAGCATGAAGGACGCGGCCAGCCCCAGGAAGATGTTGCCCGGCTCCCGCCGAATCCGGTGCCAGGCCAGCAGGGGCACCATCATCAGGGCACCGGGAAACAGCAGCAGGAGCAGGTTGATCAGCTCGGCTTCATAGCCCGGCGAGGGCTTGGCGATGTTCCAGAAAAGGTGCCCCCCGTGACCCAGGGCATGGCTGTTGTAGAAGAAATCCCGCAGGGGCAGGCCGTGGGTGGCGAAGAAGAACAGGGTCCCGCCGAAGATGGCCAGACCGCCCGTCATCCCCGCCAGGACGACCATCCGGTGGCCACGCTGCCAGTCCAGGTAGAACAGGAACACCAGGGAGGGCAGCAGCCAGCCAGCCAGCAGGTGGAAGGTCATGGCCACGGACAAGACCAGAGCCGGAATGAGGCTGGAAATCCGGCCCGTGGCCGTCAGCCAGCCCGCCAGCAGGTAGCCCATGATCAGCATGCTGGTCACGGTGTAATTCTCGACATCGCCGAAGAACAGCTGCATCACCCCACCGGAGACCACCGCCAGCACCAGCAGCCGCCAGTGGACCCCGCTCATGCGGCGGGCCAGATGCACCAGGAGCACCACGAACCCGGCCCCGGCCGCACAGGAGAACACCTGGTAGGAGAACGGCACCGACCAGCCGAAGGCCCGGTGGGTCAGCACCCAGAAACGGGAATGCAGGTACAGCTCCCACATCTCGTCGTGGGTCACGTGGGCGCCCCTGAGCGGAACATCGTGAATGAACTTGCCGGCGAAGGCCAGACCGTCCTGGTTGATGAACTGGTTGCGCAGCAGGAAGAAGACCAGAAAGCTCACCACGGCCAGGATGAGATACTGCCACCAGCGGATCCTGCCGGTTTCCCGGCCTCCCTGCAGCAGCAGGGCGTCGAAGGTGTCGGGATGACGACCGGTCCACAGCACCATCATCAGCACCGCTCCCACGCCCAGCGCCTCGACCGGCAGTCCCAGGTGCCAGAACTCGCTGACCCCGAACCAGCGATGATGGGACACGAAGGGAAACACCACGTAAGCAGCCGTCATGACCGCGGCGATCCCTACGTACATCTGATGTTCCGCTGGGTGTTTCAGTCTCATGTCATTGCAACCACGACAGGGTCTTGACCGCTTCGTCCCCGGCATCCACCAGATTCAGGAATATCTCGTCCAGGCCGCCCGCCGCCTCATCGCCGCCCAGTTCGGCCAGGGATCCCTGGGCCACCAGCTTTCCGTGGTGGATCACGGCCACGTGGGTACAGAGTCTCTCCACGATCTCCAGGATGTGCGACGTCAGGAAGATCGTCACCCCCTTGGCCGTCAGTTCCCCCAGCAGGTTGCGGATGTGCCGGGAAGCCACCGCGTCGATGCCCTCGAAGGGCTCGTCCAGGAACAGCACCCGGGGCCCGTGGATCAGGGCCGCGGCCAGGGCCAGCTTCTTCTTCATGCCGTGGCTGAAATCGGCCACGAGTTTCCGGCCCGCCGACACCAGATCCATGAGTTCCAGCAGTTCCACGCTGCGTGCGGCGACCACCTTGCGGTCCAGGCCGTGCATCCGTCCCACGAAGGCCAGGTATTCCGGGGCTGTCAAACCGTCGAACAGGGCCAGATCCTCCGGCACCACGCCGATCAACCGCTTGGCGGCCAGCGGGTCCCGTTCCACGTCATGACCGAGGATGAACGCCCGGCCTTCGGTGATCTGCAACAGTCCGGTGAGCATCTTGATGGTGGTGGACTTGCCCGCCCCGTTGGGTCCGAGAAAGCCGAAGAAGCACCCCTGGGGCACCTGGAGGTCGATGTGATCGACCGCCAGGAAATCGTCGAAAGCTCGTGCCAAACCGCGGGTGTCGATGGCGAGGGTCATGAAACTATCCCAGGTCCGAGGGTGGAATTACCGCCTGTCAGGCGCTGTCGTACCGGGTTGATCTTCCGGCCCGATTCTACCATGAGATACGCCCGGAGACGGATTTTCCTGAATAAAAATTCCTTTGGCGGGTATAGTATCAAGATGATATCATTCGGATATCTCGAACTCGGGCATCGATTACAAGGGGAGGTTGTCATGCACACCGAACGCCAAGCCAACACCCTGCCGGGCTGGGGCATGCTGCTGCTGACGGTCGTCATGTTCATAGCCGGCATCGTCCTGCTGATCCTGGGCATCGCCCGCGGGCCGTTGCTGGTCCTGTTCACCGGCGTGGTGATCTTCTGCGGCAGTCTGCTGCTGGCCGCGGGCTTCTTCGTCGTCAACCCCAACGAGGCCGCCGTGCTGCTGCTGTTCGGCAAGTACGTGGGCACGACGCGCGAGAACGGCTTCCGCTTCGCCAACCCCTTCTACACCAAGAAGAAGGTCTCGCTGCGGGCCCGGAACTTCAACGGCGAACGTCTTAAGGTCAACGACCTGGCCGGCAACCCCATCGAGATCGCCGTGGTCGTGGTCTGGAAGGTCAGCAACACCGCCGAGGCCCTGTTCGAGGTGGACGACTTCATCGACTTCGTCCACACCCAGAGCGAATCGGCCGTGCGCACCATGGCCAGCGCCTACCCGTACGACGCCCATGACGACGGGATCTCCCTGCGCGGGGCCACCGAGGAGATCAACCACCACCTGCAGACCGAGCTCCAGGAGCGCCTGGAAAAGGCCGGCGTCAGGATCATCGAGGCCCGCATCAGCCATCTGGCCTACGCGCCGGAGATCGCCGGGGCCATGCTGCAGCGCCAGCAGGCCAGCGCCGTCGTGGCTGCGCGCACCAAGATCGTGGAAGGCGCCGTGGGCATGGTGGAGATGGCCCTGGAACAGCTGGGCCGCAAGGAACTCGTCAAGCTGGACGAGGACAAGAAGGCCACCATGGTCAGCAACCTGCTGGTGGTCCTGTGCAGCGAGCACTCGGCCCAGCCCATCGTCAACACCGGAAGCCTGTACCAGTAGCCATGGGCGCGGCACGCAAGGCATTCCCCCTGCGCATCAGCCGGCCCCTGTACGAGGAGCTGCGCAAGTGGGCAGACGCGGAGTTCCGCAGCGTCAACGGCCAGATAGAGTTCATCCTGCAGAAAGCCGTCAACGAACGTCTGCATCGTTCATCCGGGGCCTCCGACAAGGACGGCCCCGGCGGCCGGTAACCGGACCGGTCGCCTTCACAGCCCTGTCCATGCCTTCTACTCCGGTGGCCGGAGGGCGTGGATCTTCATTTTGCGCCACAGGGTCGTGCGGTCGATGCCCAGACGGCGGGCCGCCCGGGTGCGGTTCCAGCCTGTCGCTTCCAGGGCCTCCCGCAGCAGTTCCTTCTCCCGCCGGGGGTCATCCCGCACGGCCTTGAGGTCCGAGGTGGCGGTCGGTGTGCCGCGGGAGATCTCCGGCGGCAGATGATGCGACCGGATGGTCCGGCCCCGGCTCAGCACCAGGGCGTGTTCCAGGGCGTTCTCCAGCTCCCGCACGTTGCCCGGCCAGCGGTGGTTCATCAACCGGGCCAGGGCCTCGGCGTCGATCTCCAGGCGGCGATCCCACCCCTGGCGGCGCGCGATGCGCGCCAGCAGGTCCTCCACCAGCAGGGGGATGTCCTCGCGGCGTTCGCGCAAAGGCGGGATGTCCAGCGACACCACCTTGATGCGATAGAAGAAATCCTCGCGCATACGACCGGTGGCCAGCAGATGTTCCAGGTCGCGGTTGGTGGCCGAGATCACCCGCACGTTCACCGGCCGCGGCCTGTTCTCCCCCACCCGCTCGATGACCCGCTCCTGCAGCACCCGCAGTAGCTTGACCTGGACCACCGGACTGACGTCCCCGATCTCGTCCAGGAAGATGGTGCCGCCGTCCGCCTCCTCGAAACGGCCCTGGCGATCCTGGATCGCGCCGGTGTAGGCGCCGCGCACGTGGCCGAACAGCTCGCTCTCCAGCAGGGTCTCCGACAGGGCCGAGCAGTTGACCTGGATGAAGGGACCGCCGGCGCGCCCCCCCGACTCGTGGATGGCGCGCGCCACCAGCTCCTTGCCCGTGCCGCTCTCGCCCCGGATGAGCACCGAGGCGTCGCTGTCGGCCACGTTGCCGATGAGCGAAAACAGCTCCAGCATGCGCCGGTCCCGACCCACCAGCCGTCCCAGGCGGTAGCGGCGGTTCATGCGCCGCCGCAGGTCCGTCACCTCGGTCACGTCACCCATGATCAGGGCCATGCCCAGGGCGCGTCCCCGACGGTCCTCCAGGAGCGTGGTCGTCAGCAGCACCTCGCCCTGTCGACCGTCGGCCATGTCCACGGTGGTCTGGAAATCCACGATGGACTCGCCCGAGCGCAGGGCCGCCTCCAGGGTGTCGCGGGGACAGCTCGACGACCCGAACAGGTCGCAGACCCGGGTGCCGGTCAGGGTGTCCGCGTCCCGCCCTAGGATCCGCTCGGCCGCCCGGTTCATGGTCATGATCCTCAGGTCGGCGTCCACGGCGATGATGCCCTCGCTGAGGGAGGACAGCAGGGCCAGGAAACTCTCCAGCCGGACCCGGGACAGTAGCCGGGCGATGGACACGGTGCGTGCGTTGGGCTCTGGTTGACGGTTCATGAAGGCTCCTTTGTTGCATGCAACGATATTGTGGCAACATTATCGTTGCAAAGCATCAGATCCGCAAGACGAACGGAGGCCACCCCAGTATTCAGATAAATTTAATATGTTTTTATTTGATTGATTTTAAATCAGTTAAGCCGCAGTCACCACTGTCCAGGAAATCGGGGGTCACATTGGCATACCCCCTGCATTACGCCGGGCAAATGGTGAATCAACCCGTCGCCACCTGGTGACGATTCCCAGTAGGGAAAGAAAGGAAACAAAATGGCGAACGTGATGCATTTCGGCAGCGAAAACTTTCAGACCGAGGTTCTGAACAGCGACGTGCCCGTGCTCGTGGACTTCTGGGCTCCCTGGTGCGGCCCCTGCAAAATGATCGGCCCCATCGTCGAAGAATTGGCCGTCGAGTACGAAGGCAAGGCCAAGCTCGGCAAGATCAACGTGGATGACAACCAGGAGCTGGCCGGCCAGTTCGGCATCCGGGGCATCCCCACGGTGATGATATTCAAGAACGGCCAGGTGGCCGCCAGCTTCGTGGGCCTGCGTTCCAAGGCCGACCTGGCCGCGGCCCTGGACGAGTTGGTCTGAGCCGACTTCCGACCATACGTGAGCGAAATCGCGGCCGGGCCCTGCTCGGCCGCTTTCCGTTGAAGTGCGCCGGAAAACTTGCCGATCATCACCCTCGGGACGACATTAGGTTCGTACCCACGCAACCTGTTCTTCCCCGAGGTGCCCCATGCCCGGATTCATCGACGGCGTCAAGAAGATCTTCACCGGCGACAACCGTCTGAACAACCTGGTGTTCATCGTGTTCGACAGCTGCCGCTGGGACGCGTACCAGGCCGCCCGCACGCCCAACCTCGACCGCATCGGCAAGGCCGAACAAAGGTACAGCTACGCCAGCTGGACCAGCCCCAGCCACTTCACCTTTCTCATGGGCATGGTGCCGCACCAGAGCCCCAAGGGCGTGTTCGCCTCCAACGTGTACCGCGAGGAATTCGCCCAGTGGTCCCGACGCCTGAACATCCCGGACGTGGAGTTCGGCAAGTTCGTGCCCCAGCTCTCGCTGCCCTACTTCCTGAAGAGCCAGGGCCTGCGCACCGAGGGCGTGGTCAGCCTGCCCGTGCTCAACCCCATGACCGCCATGAGCGTCCACTTCGACCGCTACGAGCTGGCCCCCAGCCATAACGACCTGTCGGTGATCCTCGACGGCAACGATTCGTTCAAGGGTCTTCATCCCGACAAGGACAACCCGGGCTTCTTCTTCATCAACACCGGCGAGACCCACTACCCGTACCTGCTGCCGGGCGAGAAGGCCGACGACCTGCCCCACATCAGCGGGGTCCACGGGGTGTTCAAGCATCTGGACGACTTCCTCAAGAATCCGTCGGAGTTCCTGCAGGGCAAGCACCAGGACGAGTTCTTCTCCCCCGACCAGTTCCGGGCCTTCTTCGAGAAGCAGATCGCCTGCGTGGAGCATCTCGACGGCGTCGTCGGCAGGTTCATGGACCGCTGCCCCGACAACACCTACTTCATGATCATGTCCGATCACGGCGAGCTGTTCGGCGAGGACGGCTACTTCGGCCACGGCCCCATCTTCCACGAGAAGGTCTTCGAGGTCTTCTTCCTCGAGGGCAGGCTGCCCTAGCCCGCCGCCGTCAGGCCGGATGCCGCGCCAGGATGGCCGGGGTGACCTGGTCCAGCCGCGAGATGCCCGCGACGAACTCCCGCGCATCCCGTCCCCAGGCCAGCAGCGGGATGGGATTGGTGGTGTGACGCCGGGTGGAACAGTCCTCGAGGTTGCCGTGGTCGCTGGTCAGCACCACCAGGGTCTGCTCCTGCAGGTCAGCGGCCAGGGTTTCCAGCACCGCCTGCAGGAACTCGTCCAGCCGCCGCAGTTCCCCGCGGCACCGCTCCAGGTCGGCGCTGTGCCCCGCCTTGTCGGTCTGGAAGTACTCGAACAGCATGAAGTCGTATCCCCGGGCCTGCGCGGCCAGGATCCTGCCCGCTTCTGCCGGTGTGCGCGGAGGCACGTCGAAGCCCCGTTCCCGCAGCTCCCCGTTGGTGATCTCCTGGTAGACCGACCTGCCCGCCGTCACATCGTCCAGGGTGAAGAACGGCAACCCCGCAGCCAGGTTGGCCACCGTCGTGGCCGACAGCCGCCACTGCTGCTCGGGGGTGATCTCCCAGAACAGGGGCCGGAAGGCGTTGAGGAAGCAGGCCCGGTATCCGCGGTCGGTCAGGATCTTCAGCACCGAATGCTCGCGCAGGATCTCGCGCAACGCCTCGTTGGGGAACCCCGTCAGGTGCTTGCCGAGCACACCCTGGGCGTTGACACCGCTCAGCAGGGTGGTCTGTCCCGTGGCGCTTTGCGGCACCCCCGGCACCCCCAGCACGGCATCGATGGGACGGGCGGTTCCGCCCGTTGGCACTGCTCCGTCCGAAGGCAACCGCAGCAAACACCCCCCATAGTCCAGACAGGGGTTGACCGCCGGATCGGTCCCGCCCCAACCCAGGCCGTCGATGAAGATCAAGATTGTGCGTGTCCGCAATGTGGCTCCTCTCCTTCGCCCACAGTGAGGTCAGGCACCCAGGTGCGCCGCCAGAATCTTCAAACCGATGCCCACCAGCACCAGCCCGCCGACCACGGTCATGCGGGAACCGAACAAGGCTCCCAGGCGGGCACCCAGCCAGAAGCCGGCGATGCAGAGCAGGAAGGTCACCGCCCCGATCATCGCCGCGACCCGCCAGATGTCCGTCCCCATCACGCCCAGCCCCAGCCCCACGGCCAAGGCGTCGATGCTGGTGGCGACGCTCAGCATGACCAGGGGCCAACCCCGGGAGGGATCCAGCACCGGCGCGGCCTCCGGTCCCCGCCAACCATGATGGATCATCCGGCCGCCTATGACCGCCAGCAAGCCGAAGGCCACCCAGTGGTCCAACGCCTGGATCATGGGCATCACAGCACGCCCCGCGTAGCCGCCGATGACCGGCATCAGGAACTGGAACAGGCCGAAGTGGAACCCCAGCCGCCAGGCGGCCCGCAGGCCGCGCACCCCGCCGCCGGCCCGCGCCCCGATGGTCACCGCTGCGGCGTCCATGGCCAGGGCTGCCGCCAGCAGCAACGTCCCTGTCAACCCCAGCGTCATCGGCCCGGCTCCCGGACGACACCCAGCTTCTTCATGCGGCTCTGCAGGGTCGTGGGCTTGAGCCCCAGCAACCGGGCCGCACCGCCGTCCCCGTAGATGCGGCCCCCGCAGCGTGCCAGGGCGGCGCGGATGTGCGCCGCCTCGATCTCGGTCAGGGTGGGGAAGGTCTCCTGCGGGCCCGGCGCCGGCTCGCGCCTCCCCCTCGTCGATCCCGCACCCGGCCCCGCCGTGACATGGAGGATCTCCAGGCTGCCCCTGGGCTTGAGAATGGTGGCCCGTTCGAGGGTGTTGACCAGCTGCCGGATATTGCCGGGCCATTGCTGTTCCCGCAGCAGGCGCATGGCCCCCGGAGAGATGGTCCACGGCCCGCGGCCCGTGCGCCGGGCCAGGTCGTCCAGGATGCCCTCGGCCAGGGGTTCGAGATCCTCCGGCCGCTCGTCCAGGGATGGCAGGTGCAGAGGAAAGACCTCCAGGCGGTAGAACAAATCCTCCCGGAACGACCCGTCCTTTACCCTCTCGCGCAGATCCCGGTGGGTGGCCGCCAGGATGCGCACGTCCACCTTGACGGTGCGGTCCGCGCCCACCGGCTCGAAGGCCCCCTCCTGCAGCACCCGCAGCAGCTTGGCCTGGGCCGCCAGGGGCATGTCCCCGATCTCGTCCAGCAGCAGGGTGCCTCCGCTGGCGGCCAGGAAGCGCCCCGGCCGGGCCTGGTCCGCCCCCGAAAACGCCCCCTTGACGTGGCCGAAAAGCTCGCTCTCGATGAGCTGCTCGGGGATGGCGGCGCAATTCAGGGTCAGGAATACCTGCTCCGCCCGGGGGCTCCAGCAGTGCAGCGCCCGGGCCAGGATCTCCTTGCCCGTACCGGTCTGCCCGGTGATGAGCACCGGCGCCGTGGTCAGGGCCACCTGCCGTGCCTGCCGCACCAGGGCCTGGATCCTGGGCGACCGGCTGGCCTCCATCATCTGCACCGCCCGGCACTCCCGGCCGGCGGTGGACTCGGCCAGCACCCGGTTGCGCTCGTCCAGCAGCATGCGGTAGCGATCCAGCAGCTCGGCCTGCTCGGCGAACTGGAAGGCCAGGGAGATGATCTGGCCGTACACGTCGGCCAGCTCCAGGGTGCGCTCGTCGTAGGTGCCGCAGACCGTGCGGTCGAAGGTCATCACCCCCAGGGGACGCTCGGCGCTGTACAGGGGCACCACCATGCAGGAATGGCCGCTGGGCAGATCCAGGATGCCGTCGTAGGGATCCCCCTCCTCCTGGTCGTGATGATGCTCCTGCAGGATGGCCGGCCGGCGGGTGGCCAGCACGCGCTGGATGGTGGGAAACCGCTCCAGGTCCAGGCTGTGCCTCTGCACCTGCGGCCCGGCCAGCTTGCCGCGGGCCACCTTGACCCGCAGCACTCCGTCTTCCAGCACCAGGATGGCCGCCAGATCGTGGGGCACCAGCGCCTGCAACGAATCCAGGCCCATGCCCAGGAGGCGGTCGCGAGCCTCGGGCTTGCCGGCCAGCCGGGTCAGCTCGCGCAGGTCCTGGGTGGCATCGAGGATCTCGGCCATGTTTCCCTCTCCCATCAAGATTCCAGATCACCGATATTTCGTGAGTGTACCGCTATTTCGTGGTTTTCGCCAACGATATTTCATTGCAGACAGCCCCTGCCGAAGCCAAATAGCAACATAACTTATTGTATTTTAATGTCTTATATTTTTCTTCAAACCTGGCCCCACCCTTGCATTCTCTTGGGCAAGCAAGTCATTGAAACCCTGTCCCAAGGAGAAAACCATGAACAAGCAAGCCATGTACGAATCCCTCAACGGTCTGCTCGCCGACAGCATCGTCCTGCACCAGAAGCTCCACCACTTCCACTGGCGTGTCCAGGGCGAGGGCTTCTTCCTGCTCCACGGCAAGTTCGAGGAGCTGTACGACCACTTCGCCGAGGTCATGGACGGCATCGCCGAACGCATCCTGATGATCGACGGCGAGCCCCTGGGCACCCTGACCGCCGCCGTGGAGCACGCCGCCATCAAGGAGACCAAGGAGGTGCCGTCGGCCGCGGGGATGGTGGCCGAGCTGACCAAGGATCTGGGCGTCTTCAAGGGGCGCGTGGACCAGGTGCTCCAGCAGGCGGACCAGGACGGCGACCGGGGCACCGCCAACCTGCTGGATCCCGTCGGGGACGAACTGGACAAGACCCTGTGGATGCTGAAGGCCTTCCTGGCCTCCTGATCCCGAAACCGGAGCTGAAACGACAAAAGCCCCCTTTTTCAAGGGGGCTTTTTCGATGTGGTAGCCCCTAGGGGACTCGAACCCCTGTTTCCGCCGTGAGAGGGCAGCGTCCTAGGCCACTAGACGAAGGGGCCACGCTATATCCACCCGCAACCGTAACTACGGCGGGTAACGCGGCTTATGGTTGCCCGGGGAGGATTCGAACCCCCATCGACTGATCCAGAGTCAGCTGTCCTGCCGTTGGACGACCGGGCAATCGAAGGCGGAATATATACCTCCGGCCGTTCAGACGCAAGTCCTCAACCGCAAATCCGGTCCAATTGCCGGGCCAGGAACTGATGCAGGGCTTCCGGCGATTCCAGGTCCATCCGGCCCACCTTCCAATCCGCCGGCAGGAGGATGAAGGGCTCGGTCTGGGGACCGCCCAGACCGCCGTGGCTGCTGACCTGCTCCTCCATGACCACGATGCGTCCGCGCTCGGCCAACCAGGCGCCGTTGACCACCAGGTCCCCCACCTCGGGGTATCCCAGCAGTTGGGCCAGCTCCCCGGACCAGCGATCGGGCTGGCCGTAGGGCAGCAGAGGATCCCCGCTGCCGCCGATCTGGCCTGTGATGAGGTTCCGGATCCCTCCGCCGCCGATGACCACGGCATCGCCGTAGCGCCGGCTGGCCGCCACGAAACCGATGCCCTTGTGGGTGGACAGAGCCTCCACCAGCCCCGGGTACAGGGTGATGATCTCCTCCAGGTGCAGGGCGTGGCCGTGACCTGGAAAATAGATGTGCGCCAGGCTGCCCGAGGCGCAGACCACCGGCCCCTGTGTCGCTACAGGCCCCGTCGCCTGCTCATCCATCCCGGCAGTGATGGCCGCCAGGGTCCGCCGGCCCCGCCTGCCCGCCCAGCTCAGCCGGTCGCTGCCGGCCTCCTCCAGCTCGCTCAGCAGGGCCGCCGTGTAGCTACGGTCCGGGTCGAACGCCCGGTCCGGATCCACGGACCGGGCCGGGGTGTGGCCGGTCAAGCCGGCCAGGGTCTCCTCCAGGGTCTCCCCGCACAGGATGCGGTAGGGAAGGCTCGGCGTCTGCCCGTGGTCCGAAAACAGGAGCAGGTCGTAGTTGATGGGGGACTGCCGCCGCGCCCGGCGACGCAGGGCCCGCAGGCGCCGGTCGAACCCGGCCAGGGAGATCTGGGCCTCGTACGTGTCCGGCCCCGCGTAGTGGGCCACGTCGTCGTAGCCCACGAAGTTGGAGTAGATCACCGGCACCCCGCGCACCATGTCCTGCTTGAGCCAGAAGAAGGACAGGTCCCGCAGGAACGAGTTGGCGATGGCGCGCTGGGCGACGCGCTTGACGCTGAACTGAAGGCGCGGCCGATCCCGGTCCAGACGCCCCACCAGGGCCATGAACAGCCCCGTCAAGTAGTCCCAGATGCCGGCCAGGACGGCCATGGTGTAGGCGTTGGGGCTGAGGAAGAAGAGGTTGAAGTCGGCCTTCTCGCCCTCCCGCTGCCGGTCCGCCTTCTCGCCCAGGGCGCTGACGGTCATCAGGCGCTTGGCCGCGCCCCCGGACAGGAAGGTGTTGATGCAGGATCCCCCGGACAGCAACCCCCGGCGCCCCTCGCCCACCATCTCCTCCAGTTCCCGCAGGTCCTCGGGGTTGCTGACCACCTTGACCTTCTGGGATGAACGATCGAACCAGCGGTAACCGGCGACATTCTCCCGGTTGCCGTAGAACACCCCCGCCTGCACCGCCGGCGTGTTGGAGGGGATGCCGCAGCTCCACCCCAGCAGGCGGTGGCTCTTGCGCGCCAGCATGGCCGAAACGGTGGGCATGCGGCCCTGGGACAGGCACCGGCGCAAACTGGGCAGGGACAGGCCGTCGATCTGCAGGATCAGCAACCCCCGCAGGGGCTTGCCGCTGGGCTTGGGACCGTACCTGCGACCCAGCCGGTAGATCACCGACTGGTAGAACGGATAGGCCTCATCCAGCCCCAGCCAGCCTGTCACCCCCGCGGAGATGACCGTCATGATCAGGGTGCCCAGCAGGGCGTCCCCGTAGCTGTTGATGACGAACCCCTGATCCATGCCCACGGAGAGGTAGAAGATCAGGCTGTTGAAGAAGAGGGTGGGCAGGCCCAGGGTCACGCTGTTGAGCGGCAGGGTCAGAAACAGCAGCAGGGGCCGCAGCACGATGAGCAGCACCGCGAAGTAGATGGGCAGACGCAGCACCGCGACCCAGTAGCGGGGATAGGTGGGATCGAGGTGGAATCCGGGCAACACGGACGTGGCCAGCAGCAGGGCCAGCACGGCCACCACCCAGACCAGCACATAGCGCCCCAGGATGCCCAGCAGGGTTCTCAGCATCACGCTCCCGTCGATGGCCCGGTTTTCCGGGCCCCGGGAGCTTAGGCCGATCCGGACGCCCGGCGCAACCTCTCAATGGTGCGGCGCAGACCCACCAGCTCCATGACGTCGAAGATGCCAGCGCTGCGGGACTGCCCCGTCAACGCCACCCGCGCCGGATGGATGATCTGCCCGGCCTTGACGTCCTGCTGCTCGGCGCAGGCGCGCACAACCTCCTCGAAGGCCGCTGCGGGCTGGGGCGTTTCAGTGTCCAGATCCTGCGCCAGGGCTGCGGCCAAAGCCTGCAGCAGCCCGGCCGCCTCGGCCGTGGCCACGTGCTCGTCCCAGGCCTCCTGGTCGACGAAGAACTCCTCGCTGAAGAAGAAACCGATCTGATCGGGCAGGGTCAGCAGGCTGCTGAAGCGGTTGCCCAGGGTCCCCAGCACGCGGGCCAGATAGGCTTCGGTGGTGTCGACGCCGTGGATCAGCCAGTCGGGATCCAGCCTCCAGCCCTTCTCCTGCAGCAGGGGCAACGCCAGTTCCAGCTTCTGCTCCGCGCTCAGAGCCTTGATGTGCTCGCTGTTGATATGGTTCAGCTTGTCGTAATCGAAGGCGGCCGGGCTGCTGCCCACCTTCTTGAGGCTGAACTTGCCGATGATCTCCTTGGCGCTCATCACTTCCTTGGCGTTGCCGCCGGGCGACCAGCCCAGCAGGGACAGGTAGTTGAGCATGGCCGCCGGCAGGATCCCCTGCTTGCGGAACTCCTGCACGCTGGTGGCCCCGTGCCGCTTGCTCAGGCGCTTGCGGTCCGGCCCCAGGATCATGGGCATGTGTCCGAACTTGGGCGGTTTCCAGCCCAGCCCCTGGTAGATCAACAGCTGGAACGGCGTGTTGCTCACGTGGTCGTCCCCGCGCAGCACGTGGCTGATCTCCATGAGGTGATCGTCCACCACGCACGCGAACTGGTAGGTGGGGAATCCGTCGGCCTTGAACACCACCCGGTCCACCAGCACCTCGTTCTTGAACTCCAGCTTGCCCAGGATGACGTCGTACCAGAAGGTTTCCCCCTCGGCCGGGGTGCGCAGGCGCCAGGCGCAGGGCTTGCCCGCTGCCTCGGCCGCGGCGACCTGGTCGGCCGTCAGGTCGCGGCAGTGGCCGTCGTATCCTTCCCAGACCCCGCCGGCGGCCTTGACCTCGCTCTCCCGCCGCTTGAGGTCCTCGGCCGTGCAGAAGCACTTGTAGGCCAGGCCCTCTGCGGCTAGTTGTTCCAGGTGCTCCCGGTAGATGTCCAGCCGCTGCGACTGGAGATAGGGCCCGTAGTCGCCGCCCACATCGGGACCCTCGTCCCAGTCCAGGCCCAGCCAGCGCATGCCCTCCAGAATGGCGGCGTAGGACTCCTCGGTGCTGCGCTGCTGGTCGGTATCCTCGATGCGCAGGACGAAGATCCCCTTCTGGCTACGCGCGTAGAGCCAGTTGAACAGGGCCGTGCGCGCTCCTCCCACATGCAGGTGGCCGGTGGGGCTGGGCGCAAAGCGGACTCGTGGAGCTGGGCACATCAGGATGATCCTTCCCGGCGCCGCCTGGACGCCTCGAACGACAGGGAAATCAAGGTTGCTTGTGGGGCACCGGTAAGGGCGGGTTCTTGCCCCCGGGCTCGCCCAGTTGAACCGGATCCAGGCTGGCCGCCAGCTCGTCCGCGTTCAGACCGTACACCTTCTGAGCTGCACGGGAGAAATCCGTCCCCCGGGCCACCAGGTCCAGGCATTGCTGCATGGCCTCCAGGCCGCCCCGGTTCTCCACCAGCTCCCACACCATCAGAAAGGCGCTGTAACATGCCTTGCGGTACACCTCGCGATCGCGCTGGGGATCGGGGTCCGGCCCCCGGCTCAGCAGGGCGTCGATCAGGGCCGGCGGCATGACCACCGGGCCGTCGCTGCGGAACTGGGCCATGTAGTTGACCAGGTGCTGGCCGTCCTCGCCGCAGTATTCCACCAACCCCTGGTGCAGCCAGGGAGGCAGCGCCCCGCCCACATGGGCGTCCAGGATCCAGTCGGTGACCATCATGAAGGCCGCGTGGGCGTCCAGGGTCCTTCCCTGCAGGATGGGCCAGGGCTCGGTGACGCAGGTATCCCCCTTCAGGTCGTACAGGCGCCACATGCCGTACCCGGTCTGTTCGGTGTAAGCGGGCAGGTTGTCCGGGTTGATCACCAGCAGGGAATCGGGCATCTCCATGCCCAGCAGGGGCGGCACCTCGTGCCCCGCCCAGTCCAGCAGTTCCAGGAACTGGATCATGTCGCAATCGCTGTAGCCGGGGTTGTGCTCGATGGTGAAGGGGCCCAGGCGCTTGCTGCCCGGCCGGATGATCAGGTCGGGCCGGGGGATGACCCGCTTGTACCGGCAAAGGGATTCGGGTCCGTAGGTCCGGCCGTCGGCGTCACGCATCACTTCCCAGCCCGGCCAGTGCTGGGCGTGCTTGTGGTCGGGAAAACCGACGGTGGCCAGCTGCCGGGCCGTGCAGCGGGGAAACTGGGCGTCCGCAGTCAACGGAGGCAACTGGCTGGGATGAATCTGGGCCGCTGAACTTCCCGCCCCTACTGTCAGCAAGACCGCGACCATGACCATCATCGAGACACGGGACATCTCAGGACCCTCCCTGCAGCTGCTTGGCCAGCTTGTACCAGACCACCGCTTCCTTCTTGTTGCCCTTGGCGGCATACACCCGGCCCATGGCGTTGAGCAGGGCGGGGGTCTCCTTGATCTCCATGCCCAGCTCGAAGGACTCCAGGGCCCGGTCGTAGTCCTTCAGGTAGTAGTAGGCCAGCCCCTGGCTGTAGTAGGCGCGGTAGGTGGGACCCTCCATCTCGATCAGCTTGTCGAAACCCGCGGCCGCCTCGGCGTACAGGCCCGCGTCCATGTAGGCCAAGGAAAGGTTGTACTGGGCCTTGACGTAGCCGGGGTCGGCGGCCAGGGCCCGCTGATAGTCGGCGATGGCCCGGTCGGGCATCTCGGCCTTCTGGGCGCACGAACCGGCCAGGAAGATGAGCTTGGGGTCGGGATTGAGGGCGAAAGCCTTCTCGTAGGGCTCGACGGCCGCGGCATACTGCCGCGAGGCCTGGCAACACTGGGCCAGGGCCATCCAGGCCTGGGCCATTTCCGGCTTCTGCTGCACGACCGTGCGCAAAGAGGCGATGGCCGCGTGGTATTTCTTCTCCCGCATGAGGCTGACGGCGTAGTTGTAGACCACCTCGGGCTTGGCGGTGGCCGTGTTGACGCCGGCCCGCAGGAAGCGCGACGCCTCCGCGTCCCGCCCCAGGCGCATCAGCAGGTTGCCGATGGCCACCCGCACGTCATCCAGGGAGGAATCCAGCTCGTAGGCCTTCTCGTAGGCCTTGACCGCGTCCTCCAGGCGGCCGGTCTTCTCGTAGACCTTGCCGCTGGCGATCCAGGTACCCGTCTGGTCGGGATACCGCTCCCGGGCCAGGCGCACCGCTACCCGGGCGTCCAGATCCCGGCCATCGGCCAGGTAGGCGTCCACCAGGCGCGGCAGCAGATCCAGACGCTCGGGAGCCAGCTGATAGGCCTCCTCGTACATCCTGGTGGCCTCGCCGGGCAGACCCGACTGTTCCATGAGCTGGGCATCCTCCACCAGCATGGTCACCCGGTTGTGAACCAGGTTGTTGGCCTCCAGCCAGCCGTCCTCGTCCTGGTCGGGATGCTGCGCCAGCCAGTCCGCCGCCAGGGGGGCGTACCTGTCCAGCAGATCGCGCCGGGTCTGCTCGTCGTTCTTCTGGTCTGCGACCTTCATCAGGGAAAGCACGAGGCGCATGACCTCGGGAGAGAGGTCCGGACCCAGGGCCTCGATCCCCTCCCGATAGGTGGCGGCAGCCTCGTCGGTCTGGCCGGCCCGAAGCTGCGAGTCGCCGATCAGCCGCCAATAGTCCTTGCCCCCCAGCTTGTCCAGGCGCCGATAGGCCTTGAATTCGCGCACCGCCATCTCGTCCATGCCCAGGCGGGAAAAGGTCAGCCCCAGGTTGCGGTGATAATCCCCCTCGGTGGGCGCCGTCTGGACTGCGCTGATGAAGCAGTCCCGGGCCCGGGCGAAATCCCCTTCCTGGGCGTAGAGCACACCCAGGTCGTTCCAGGCCTTGCCATCGGCGGGATCGGCCTGCACGCGGGCTTGCAGCTCCGCCATTTTTTCCTCGGGCGACTTCTCATGCCGGGGCTGCGGCTCCTGGTCAAAGGGAGAAACCGTCGTATCGGCCGGAACGGGCGTCTGGCCGAGAACCGGCCCGCAGACCGGCAACAGGACCAGCAGCAGTGGGATCGCAAGCATGGATTTCTTCACCATGGCCGCCTTTTCATCACATTCCGGTCGTGGTTCATCCTGATTTCCGTGAGCCTCCATGATAGGGATCGGCCCGGCGGGTGTCCAGCGGGCGGGTCGCGCCTGATTGTACCCCGCAGCCGCCCACAGGTTTCCTTTTCCGCCCGCAAGCACTTGACGCGCCGGGCTGTCGCTGTTGCTTTATGGTCATGATCACTTTCCATATCCTGGGCGCCGGAGGCGCCCTGCCCACCACCACCCACAACCCCGCCGCCTACCTGGTGGAAGTGGACGGATGCACCCTGATCCTGGACCCCGGACCGGGAGCGCTCGTGCGCCTGGCCCGAGCGGGGCTGCTGCCCAACGGCGTGGACGACATCGAGCGGGTGCTGCTTTCGCACCTGCATCCGGATCATTCCCTGGACCTGCCCGCCCTCCTGTTCGCCCTCCATTCCCCCCTGCCGGAGAGCACGCAGCCCCTGGAGATCGGCGGGCCGGAGGGACTGCGCCGGCTGCTGACGGGATTCACGAACATCTACGGCCGCTGGCTCGAGCCCAGGCAGCGCGACCTCGTGCTCACGGAACTTTCCCCCGGCCGGACCATGGAACTGCCGGGCGCCGGTTCGATCACCTCTTTTGCCGTCAACCACCCCCAGGACCGCCTGTCGGCGCACAGCCTGGGTTTCATCTTCCGGGACAAGCATGGTCATCGCGTGGTCTATTCCGGCGATACGGGACCCTCGGCCCGGCTCGAGGAGGCCGCCCGGGGAGCCGACCTGCTCGTCGTCGAGTGTTCGACTCCCGACGACATGAGGACTCCCGGGCACATGTGCCCACAGGAAGTGGGGCGGCTGTGCGCTGCCGCCGAACCCCGCCGTGTGGTGCTGACCCACCAGTACCCCCCGGCCGCCGCCCTGGACCTTGCCGTCCTGGTAGGGAATGATTTCGACGGCCCGGTGGTACAAGCCGTCGACGGCACCGTCCTGACCGTACCCGATTCGACTGGAGATCAATCGTGACGAAGATATTCCGCCGCCTACCCACGGCCCTGCTGGTCTGTTGCCTCGCCCTGACGACATTCATCCCGGCCGCACACGCCCAGGACTCGACCCGGACCCGCCCCCCCCGCCCCCACCAGGGCCGGGGGGAATTCGAGATGGTCCTGATCCACGGCCTGGGCGGCAACGCGGCCGAATGGGACGAGGTCACGCCCTATCTGATGGGAACATTCAACGTCTACACCTTCGAACTGGGCGGCCACGGCAAGACCCGGCCCATCGACAATCCGTCCATCACGGCCGAGGTCCATCACCTGGAGAGGTTCATCGAGGAAAACGGCGTGACCTACCCCACCCTGGTCGGGCACGGCCTGGGGGGCATGATCGCCCTGCAGTACGCACTGGACCACCCGGCGGACGTCCATCGTCTCATCGTCATGGATTCGGCCCCGCGCCAGATGATCGACACGGACGAGAAGGCCCACATCGCCGACCTGATGTTGAAGAACTACGACCGGTTCGTGGCGGCGCGCTATCTCAACATGAGCGACATCGAGGCCATCAGCCAGAAGGTCATGGACACGGCCCTGCGTACCGACAGCGCCTCGTTCATCTCCCTGCTCATGAGCAGTTTCGATTTCGATCTGACCAAGCGGCTGCGCACCCTCTCGGTGCCGCTGCTGGTCATCGGCAGCCGGCAGATGTTCCCCGACGCCGAAACCAGCCAGCAGGTCCTCCAGGAACTGGGCTGGGCCAACGCCCGTTCCCTGACCTTCAAGCGCATGGATACGGGGCACTACATGATGCTGGAAAGGCCGGTCTATCTGGCGAGCGTCCTGATGGCCTTCGGGGTCACCGCGGACTACGACTTCGGCCACTGATCGGCAGGGGGGACGGGATCACCCGCCCAGCAGCTCCAGGTCGTGATCGACCATCATGACCACCAGTTCCTCGAAATCCACCGTGGGCTGCCAGCCCAGCTTCCGGTGGGCCTTGCCGCTGTCGCCGGTCAGATGGTCCACCTCCGCCGGGCGCATGAAGCGGGCGTCCTGTACCACATGGTCGTGGTAGTCCAGACCCACGTGTCCGAAGGCGATCTCCAGGAAATCCCGGACCGAGTGGGTGGTTCCGGTGGCGATCACGTAGTCGTCGGGCTCGTCCTGCTGCAGCATCAGGTACATGGCCCGGACATAATCCCCGGCGTACCCCCAATCCCGCTGGGAATCGATGTTCCCCAGCCTCAGCTCCTTGGCCAGGCCCAGCTTGATCCGGGCCACGCCGTCGCTGATCTTCCTGGTCACGAACTCGTGGCCGCGGCGGGGGCTCTCATGGTTGAAGAGGATGCCGCTGACGGCGAACAGGCCGTAGCTCTCCCGGTAGTTGACCGTCAGGTGGTGGCCGTAGGTCTTGGCCACCGCGTACGGGCTACGGGGGTGGAAGGGGGTCAGCTCGGTCTGGGGCACCTCGCGCACCTTGCCGAACATCTCGCTGCTGCTGGCCTGGTAGAACCTGGCTTTCGGTGCGACCTGGCGCATGGCATCGAGCATGCGGGTCACGCCCAGCGCCGTGAACTCGCCGGTCAGGACGGGCTGCCGCCAGCTTGTGGGAACGAAGGACTGGGCGGCCAGGTTGTAGATCTCGTCGGGACGGGCCTCCTCTATGGCCTGCACCAGGGAGGCCTGGTCCAGCAGGTCGGCCTGGATGAAGGTGATGCGGTCCAGCAGGTGTTCGACGCGCCCGAAGGTCTCGGTGCTCGATCGCCTGACCATGCCGAAGACTTCGTATCCTTTTTCCAGCAGGAAGTCCGCCAGATACGAACCGTCCTGTCCGGTGATCCCGGTGATGAGAGCTCTGGGGGCCATGGGTTTCCGTCCTTTGGGGCACAGTGACAAGCCGGCTTGCGGTCGGGTGAAATCTACACCCGCGGGGCCTCCGGGACAAGCGGACCTCAGGCTTCCGCACTCAGATCCGGCTTCCCGGCCACGGCGGCGGGGCTCATGAAAAGCGGGTCGTGGCTGCACAGCTCGGGCCGTCCGAACAGATATCCCTGACCCAATCTCACGCCCATGTCCAGCAACACCCGGTAATCCCCGCGGTTCTCGATGCCCTCGGCCACGACCTCCGCGCCCAGCACCGAGCTGATCTGCAACAGCCTCTGCAGGATGCCCCGCAGGCCCGTATCCTGGGCCAATCCCCGCACCAGCCGCTTGTCGATCTTCAGGACCTCGGGCTTGAGCATGAGCAGGCCCTCGAGGCAGCTGTTGCCGAAGCCCACGTCGTCGATGGCGATGCCGATGCCCGCCTGCTGGAGCCTGCGCACCGGCTCGACCAGGACTTCCGGATCACCCAGCAACTGCTGCTCGCTGATCTCCAGGCAGCAGTCGCCCTCCCCGGACCCGATGTCCAGCACCCGGATCAGCTCCTCCACCGGCGTCTGCAGCAGAGTGGCCGGCAGGATGTTCACGTGGAACCGCACCCGCGGTCCGAGCTGGGCGGCCGTGGTGACGCAGAGCTTGAGGCAGCGCAGATCCACCGCCGTCAGGATGTCCTGTTCCTGGCAGAACCGGAACAGGTTGTCCGGCGCGTGCAACGGCCCCTGGGGCCCCCTGATCAGCATCTCGCGGGAGACGATGCGCCCGTCCACGAGATCCACGATGGGCTGGCTGGCCACATCCAGGGCCTTGCCCGCCAGCAGGGTCCGTACCATGTCCGCCCCCGGCTCCACGACCGCCACCGTGGCCGCCGGCCGGTCCGGGGCTGCGGTGACGCGGTTCTTGCCGCTGGTCTTGCTGTGGGCCAGGGCGAACCGGGCACGCACCACTACCTCGTCGAAGGACATGGTCTCGGGAGAGATGGCGGCCACCCCCAGGCTGGCCGTCGTCTTGAACACCTCCTGCCCGGCGGTGATGGCGTCGCGGCTCACCGCCAGGCGCACCTTATGCGCCAGGGAGGTCATGGCCTTAAGGTCCGCCCCCGGCATCATGACCAGGAACTGGTCCGTGCCGCAACGGCCCACCACCGCCTCGCCGTCCAGGGCGGAGGTGATCCGCCTGGCGGCCGCCGCCAGCACCATGTCCCCCACCCCGTGGCCCAGGGTGGTGTTGAATCGCCTGAAGTCGTCCAGGTCGACCATCATGACCGTCAGAGGGGCATCGAGCTCCCGGCAGCGGGTCAGTTCCTTCATGATGGCCCGTTCCAGACCCCGGCGGTTCAGGACCCCGGTGACGGCGTCCATGTGCGTCAGCCAGTCCAGCCTGGCGGTGGCCTCGGCCAGCTCGTTGGCCAGGACCTGCTCCCGCAGACAGAACTCGATGGTTCGGCGCCAGGCCGAGGGATTCATGGCCCCCGGATCCAGCAGCACCTTGGCCCCCAGACGGCGGTACTCGCTCTCATCCCTGGCCGAGACCCCGTCCGCCAGGACTATCAGGGGCAGCAGGGGGTAACGCGATGCCAGGCGCCGCAAACCGGTCTTCAGGTCGACGTCTGTCGGGGATTCCCCGATCATGACCAGATCCACGGGAGAGACCCCCAGGAATGTCAGGCCGTCTTTCAGGTGGGTGAAATGGGCGCAGGAGGCCAGGGGCAGGCCGCAGTGCTCCAGCTGGCCGCGTATGCCGACGGCCAGGGAGGGGTCCGGGTGGATCAACATCAGACGCCGCTTGGCGTCCCTGGTGGCCATGAGTCCCGTGGCGAATCCCTTCAGGTCCGGGTGCCGCATCCTTGCGGCGCCAAAGGTCCGGCGGTCCCCCCCTGCCGGGCCATATCCGCCCGGAATCTACACGCCGCCAAGACCCATGGCAACAAGTGATTGCCGCTGCCGGACCCGGTTCGTCTCAGACCAGATCCTCGATCATGGCCACCACCCGGCGGGCGTCGTTCATGACGTAGAAGTGGATGCATTCCACGTCGTGGGCCATCAGGTCGGTCTTGGCGTTGGGGGATTCCAGATGGGTCTCCGGATAGCCGCCCACCACGGCCTGGCGGTAGTTGCTCTGGTCGCCCCGCACCGCCAGCACGTTGTGGATCCCCAGGTAGTTCAGCTCGGTCCAGGTGTTCGGTGACACGCATGGATTATCCTTCCGGGTTTCTCTCAGGTTGCAAGGTTTGCGGCCAGCCGGCGCCGCGCCTCGGCTTCGCTGATACCGACCCTCCGCGCATAGGAGGCGACCTGATCCGAACCGATCTTGCCCACGCCGAAGTAGCGGGCCTCGGGATGGGCGAAGTACCAGCCGGCCACCGAAGCGGCCGGTTCCATGGCGCAGGAGGAGGTGAGGTTGACGCCAGTGGCCTCTTCCGCAGCCAGCAGTTCGAACAGGGGCCTCTTGCCCGGATGATCCGGACAGGCCGGGTAGCCCGGCGCCGGGCGGATCCCCTGGTATTTCTCCCGGATCAGGTCCTCGGCGCCCAGTTCCTCGTCCGGGGCGTAGCCCCAGTACAGCCGCCTGACATCCTGGTGCATCTTCTCGGCCAGGGCCTCGGCCAGACGATCGGCCAGGGCCTTGACCAGGATGGCGCGGTAGTCATCCCCCTGTTCCTGCCAGGTGCGTGCCGCTTCGGCCGCACCCAGCCCCGCCGTCACCACGAACGCCCCGACCCAGTCGGACACGCCGCTGCCTGCCGGGGCCACGAAATCCGTCAGGCACAGGTTAGGACTGCCGCCGGCACTGCGCCGCTGCTGCCGCAGGAACGGCACGCGCAGCCGCACCTTGCGACGGGATTCGTCGGTGTAGATCACCAGGTCGTCCCCAGCGGCAGCGGCGGGAAACAGCCCGGTGACGGCCGCCGCGGACAATCCGCCCGTGTCCCGGAGCCGGTCCAGAAGCTCCCGGGCGTCATTCAGCAGACGGCGGGCTTCGGCGCCCACGTCCGGATCGTCCAACAACCCCGGATAGGTTCCCTTGAGCTTCCAGGCGTGGAAGAACGGCGTCCAGTCGATGAACCGGGCCAGCTCCGCCAGGTCGAGATCCCGGTGGACGAGGCGGCCGGGACGAAGGGGTCGGAAGGGAGTCCACCGCGACCAGTCCAGGCGCAAGGCCCGCTGCCGGGCCGCGTCCAGGGGCAGCAACCCTCGACCGGGTCCTCCCTCCAGACGCTCCCTGCGCAATCGCTCGTATTCCCGGCCCACCGCGGCGGTCAACCGTCGGCGGTCCTCCGGCCGCGACAGTTCCCCCACCACGCCGGCCACCCGGGAGGCATCGTGCACGTGGAAGACGCCCGGCTCGTATAACGGAGCGATCTTCACGGCCGTGTGCACCCGACTGGTGGTGGCCCCGCCCACCAGCAGGGGCACGTCCAGACCGGCGGCGGCGAGCCGCCGGGCCACGTGAACCATCTCCTCCAGCGAGGGCGTGATCAGGCCGCTCAGACCGACGAAGTCCACCTGCCTGTCCACGGCGGTCTGCACGATGGTCTCGGCGGGAACCATCACGCCCAGGTCGATGACCTCGTAGTTGTTGCAGCCCAGGACCACCCCCACGATGTTCTTGCCGATGTCGTGCACGTCGCCCTTGACCGTAGCCAGCAGCACGGTGCCCGCCTTGGCGGCGGCCTGCCCATCCCGCCCCTGCAGGTAGGGATCCAGAACGGCCACGGCCGCCTTCATGACCCGCGCCGAACGGATGACCTGGGGCAGGAACATCTTGCCCGCCCCGAACAGCTCGCCCACCCGGTTCATGCCTCCCATCAGGGGTCCTTCAATGACCCGCAGGGGGTCGCCGAGCGCAGCCAGGGCCTCCAGGACGTCCTCGCTCACGAAACGGGTCTCGCCGTGGACCAGGGCGTGCTCCAGGCGCACGGCCACCTCTTGTTCCCGCCAAGACAGGTCCTTGCTCTCCCGGCTCCGACCGCCGGTGAAGCCCTGGGCCAGGGCCGTGAGCCGTTCCACCGGCGAGGGACCTCGGGGATCCCGCGCGGGCCGCGCCAGGATGACGTCCTCCACGGCCTCGCGCAGTTCGGCGGGGATCTCCTCGTAGACGGCCAGCTGGCCCGCGTTGACGATGCCCAGATCCAGGCCCGCGGCGATGGCGTGGTACAGGAAGACCGAGTGCATGGCGCTGCGCACCTCGTCGTTGCCCCGGAAGCTGAACGAGAGGTTGCTGATGCCTCCGCTGACCAGGGCGCCGGGCATCTCGTTCTTGATGGCCGTGCAGGCGGCGATGAAATCGGCAGCGTAGCGGTCGTGCTCGGGCAGGCCCGTGGCCACGGCGAACACGTTGGGGTCGAAGACGATGTCCTGGGGCGCCCAGCCCTCCTCCTCCACGAGGATCCGCCAGGAGCGGCGGCAGATCTCCAGGCGGCGTTGCAGGGTGTCGGCCTGGCCCTGCTCGTCGAAGGCCATGACCACCACCGCCGCGCCGTAGCGCCGGGCCAGGCGCGCCCGACGCCGGAATTCGTCCTCGCCTTCCTTGAGACTCAGGCTGTTGACCAGACCCTTGCCCTGCAGGCAGCGCAGGCCCGCCTCGATGACCGACCACCGGCTGGAATCGACCATCACCGGCACGCGGCTGATCTCCGGGTCGGCGGCCAGCACGCTGAGGAACCCGGTCATGGCCTCCTCGGCGTCCAGCAGGGCATCGTCCATGTTCACGTCGATGATCTGGGCCCCTCCGCGCACCTGCCGGCGGGCCACCTCCAGGGCGTCTTCCAGGCGGCCTTCGCGGATCAACCTGGCAAAGCGCCGGCTACCGGCCACGTTGGTCCGTTCTCCCACGTTGACGAACAGGGAATCGGGGGTGATGTGCAGGGGTTCCAGACCCGCCAGGTGGGTGCCCGGCCTGCGCTCCGGAACCCGGCGCGGCGGCATCCCCGCCACCGCCCGGGCAAGAGCCGCGATGTGGTCCGGGGTGGTCCCGCAGCAACCGCCCACGACGTTGAGCAACCCGTCGGCGCAGAAACCCGCCAGAATCTCCGCCATCTCCCGAGGCCCCTGATCATAGCCGCCCATGGCGTTGGGCAGGCCGGCGTTGGGGTGGGCCGAGACCAGGGTATGGGCCACGGCCGCGACCTCCTCCACGAAGGGTCTCATGTTCTCGGGACCCAGGGCGCAGTTCAGACCGAACACCGCCGGTGAAGCGTGGGCCAGGGAGATCCAGAAGGCCTCGGGGGTCTGCCCGGTGAGGGTCCTGCCGCTGGCGTCGGTGATGGTGCCGGAGATCCAAATCGGCACCTCGGGACAACCCCGGTGCTCCAGCACCCCCTGCACCGCGAACACGGCGGCCTTGGCGTTCAGGGGGTCGAACACCGTCTCGATCATGAGGATGTCCACGCCGCCGTCCAGCAGGGCTTCGGCCTCCTCCGTGTAAGCGGTCACAAGCTCGGCGAAGGTGATGTTGCGCAGGCCCGGATCGTTCACATCGGGCGAGATGGAACACGTGCGGTTGGTGGGCGCCAGGGAACCCGCCACCAGCCGGGGCCGGTCCGGATCGGCGGCCATGGCCTCGTCGGCGGCCTGCCGGGCGAGGCGCGCGGCGGCCAGGTTGATCTCCGGCACAAGGTGAGCGGTCCCATAGTCGGACTGGGACACCGCCGTGCCGTTGAATGTGTTGGTCGTGATGATGTCCGCCCCCGCGGCCAGGTAGCCCCGGTGGATGTCCAGGATCACGTCCGGCCTGGTCAGGCACAGCAGGTCGTTGTTGCCCAGGAGGGGCCGATCATGACCGGCCAGCCGTCGGCCACGGAAATCATCCTCGGTCAGCCCGTAACCCTGGATCATGGTACCCATGGCCCCGTCGAGCACCAGGATGCGCTCGGCGGCCAGACGGGCCAGGTCGTTGCTCATGATGCGGGTCATGGCACTCCAGCGGCTGCGGGTTCACGGTTCCGGTATTATACCCGGGCGTAGCCCAAGCGGCACCCCGAAGGAAAAAAAGGACCCCCGCCTTACGGCGGGGGTCGGAGGAGATCTCGTGTCGTCCGGATCA
>CAYPVD010000012.1:13116-26786 GCA_964414055.1 uncultured Fibrobacteraceae bacterium | reverse complement strand
CCATGCGGATCCCCGCACCTCCATCAAGCAGATGGGTGGCGAAGGAATGGCGCAGCGTGTGAGGGGAAACACCCTGCATCCCCGCCAGTTCCCCTCCATAACGCGACACCATGGCCTGCACGGTGCGCGGTGCGATCCGCCTCTGTCCGCGTCCGCAGAATACGGGCAACTTTCCGACATCTCCCCTGATCGCCCCGTCCTTAACATCAAGCCATACCTGCGGTTCGCAGCGCCGGCTCAAGTATTCACTCAGGGCGTCCAGGGGGTGGCCGTCCAGGGGCAGGATCCGTTCCCTGTTGCCCTTGCCCAGAACCCTCAGCCGACGGTCGGGAAAATCCAGATCCTTCAGGTCCAGGCCCACCACCTCGGCCAACCGGAGCCCCAGGCCGTAGATCAGTTCCAGAAGGGCCCGGTCCCGGACACCCCGGGTCGTGCTGAGATCCGGGATCTCCAGCAGGGCCAGGACATTTTCCACCGAGAGATCCCGAGGCAACCTGCGCTGTCTGCCGCCCTTCCCGGAGATGACCAGGGTGGGAATACGGGAAATCCGCCCGGTGAGCAGCAGAAAACGATAGAACGAGCGGATGGCCGCCAGGTGACGGTCGATGGTGGCGGGCCCGCAGCCCTGTCTGCGCAACCGGGACAGATGTCTTCTCACCCATTCGCGTCCAGCCTCCAGGAGGGACAATGTGCCGGGACCGGTCTCGCCAGGCGGGGCGTCGCCGAGAAACGCCCCGACATCACGAAGGTAGGAGGCGACCGTGCGCGGGCTCAGCCCTCTTTCGACGGCCAGATGATCGCGGTATTGCCGGACGATCCGCTCCATGTTCACCCCGGTCAGCGTGGCGCCAATGCCGGAGGCAAGGCGTCCACCCAGTTCCTCATGGCCGCTTCGGCCCGCGAGGCCTTGGCCTCCTTGCGGGCCCTCTTGCCCCGCACCCCGGGTCCCGGGTGCGGCAACAACCCGAAGTTGGCGTTCATGGGGCTCAAACGCGCGGTGGTGCCGTCGAAGAGAAAGCCCTCGAGCAAGCTGCCACAAATGGTCTCCGCTGGCAAGGGCGCCGCTTCAACGCCCTTGAGCCGAGCAGCCGCCTTCAAAGCCGTGAACAGTCCCGAAGCCATGGCTTCCACATACCCCTCGACCCCGGTGATCTGACCGGCGACGAAGACGTCGGCGCGATCGGGAAAACTGAAATCGGGATTCAGACAACGCGGGGTATCGAGGTAGAAGTTGCGGTGCATCTGGCCCAACCGGACGAACTCGGCCCGTTCCAGGCCCGGCAACCTTCTCAGGATGCGTTTTTGATCAGGATGCCTGATCCGGGTCTGGAAGCCCACAAGTCCGAACAGGGTGCCCTCGCGATTCTCCTGCCGCAGTTGAACAACGGCGAAGGGCAATTCTCCGGTACGGGGGTCCTCCAGGCCGACCGGCCGCAAGGGGCCGAAGGCCAGGGTCCGCGGCCCGGAAGCTGCGATCTCCTCGATGGGCTGGCAGCCGTCGAACAGCAGGTCGCGATCGAAATCCCTGACCGTGATCTTCTCTGACGCCAACAGGTCATCCACCAGGGTCGTGTACTGCTGCTCATCCAGGGGAATGTTCAGGTAATCGGCATCGCCCTTGCCATAGCGCGCGGCCCGGTAGATCACATCCAGGTCGAGGGATTCCAGGGTTACCGTCGGGGCGATGGCGTCGAAGAAATGCAGTCCCGGTCGACCAGCGATCCGGCCCAACTCGTCCTGGAGCTCGGGACTAGTCAAGGGCCCGGTGCAGACCAGCCACACACGGCCTTCCGCGGGCTCGAGCAGGGAAACATGATCCCGGACAAGGGTGACAAGCGGTTCGTCTTCGATCATCTGCTCGACACGGGCACCGAAGGCCTCGGGATCGACGGCCAGGGCGGAACCCGCGGGCACGGCGGCCTCCCCGGCGGCGTCCAGCAGCCGGCAACCCAGGATTCCGAGTTCGGTCTTGAGGCAACCCGAGGCCGTCGTGGGAGCCGTGCTCTTGAGGGAGTTGCTGCAGACCAGCTCGGCCAGGAGTCCGGTCCTGTGAGCGGGGGAACTCCGCACCGGTCTCATCTCGTGCAGGGTAACCGGGAACCCACGGGCGGCCAACTGCAGGGCGGCTTCAGTCCCCGCGAGGCCTCCCCCGACCACGTGGATTTCGGTCATGCCTCCGGCACCGTCCTTTTGGCCGCGGTCTTCTTGGCGGGCGCCTTTTTGCCGGACGTTTTCCTGGTCGAGGCCTTCTTGGCCACCTTTTTCCGGGTGGTCTTCTTCTTGGTCGTCTTTTTCCTAACCGTTTTCTTCTTCCCCTTGCCGGGTCCGCGCTCGGCGGCCGCCTTGAGCAGGGAGACGGCCTCGTCCATGGTCACGTCCTCGGGATCGACATCCTTCCCGATGGAGGCGTTGACCTGCCCATCGGTGACGTAGGGACCGTAGCGTCCCTTGAGGATCTGCAGGGGCTTGCCGCTCTGGGGATGCGTGCCGAGTTCCCGCAGGATGGGCCTGCGGTTCTTGTTCCTGATGCGGTCGAGGGCTTCCTCGAGGCTGATCTTGAACAGGGTGTCCACGCTCTGAACACTGGCGAAAACACGATTGCACTCGACGTAGGGCCCGAACCGCCCCAGCCCGGCCCGCACGGGCTTGCCCGACTCGGGGTCCGTACCGATCTCTCGAGGCAGGGACAGCAGCTTCAGGGCATAGGCCAGATCGATGGTCGAAGGATCGGTCTTCTTGCCCAGACTGATCCGCTTGGGTTTCTTGTCACCTTCCTGCTCCCCGAGCTGGAGGTAGGGGCCGAAAGGACCTATCAGGGCGTAGATGTTCTGACCGGTTTCGGGATGTTGCCCGATGGGTTCCTTGCTGCGCTGCTTCTGCTGGATGAGGGCCAAGGCCTTTTCGAGGGTCAACTCGTCGATGAGCATGTCCACGGGTACGGTGGCCCGCAGCTCCTGTTCCCCGTCGACCTCGACCGAGACGTAGTTGCGCCCGATGCGCAGGATCACAGGACGCTTGGTCCGGGGATCCTCTCCCAGCACGATGCGCGGAAACTCGATACGCTCCAGCTCCCTTGTGATGACGGCGTCGAGTCCTTCGTCCCCCTCGCGACCGCAGCCGCGGTAGAAGCAATCCAGGAACTCCACCCAGTCCACCTCGCCGGCGGCGATACGATCCAGATCCTCCTCCATGCGGGCGGTGAACTTGATGTCCACGTAGCGGTTGAAATGGTTGCGCAGCAGTTGGGTGACGGCGATGCCGATGTACGAGGGAAGAAGGGCCCCGCTCTTCTTGACCACGTACTCCCGCGACTGGATGGTCGTGATGACCGTGGCGTAGGTGGACGGCCGGCCGATGCCTTCCTCCTCCAGCTTCTTGATGAGCGAGGCCTCGGTGTAACGTGCGGGCGGCTGTGTCTGGTGACGCAGGGCTTCCACGTCCTGGATTTCCACACCCTGATCCTGATCCGGACCGCCGACCGTCTGGCCCTCGTGCAGCTCGGGGAGGATGGAATCCTTGTCCGAGCGACCATAGACCCTCAGGAAACCGGGAAACTTTACCACCGAACCGTTGGCGCGCAGGACCAGATCACTGCCATCGGCCGTGACCCCGAAGTCGACAGCTGTCTTGTCCAGCTTGGCGTCGGCCATCTGCGAGGCTATGGCCCGGTTCCAGATAAGGGTGTACACCGCCAGCTCGTCGGCTTCCAAGAAGGGTTTGACGTCCTCAGGAGTCCGCGACATGACGGTGGGGCGGATGGCCTCGTGGGCCTCCTGAGCGCCCTTGGCCTTGGTGCGGTAGCGCCGGGGCCCGTTCGTATACTCGCTTCCGAACCGGTCCCCGATCAGGGTCTCGGCCTCGGCCAGCGCCTTCTCGCTCATGGTCAGAGAATCGGTACGCATGTACGTGATCAGACCTTCGCGGGCGTCGGCCATCCCCACACCTTCGTACAGGCGCTGCGCTATGCGCATGACCCGGCTGGGCGACATGCGCAACCGGCTGCTGGCGGCCTGTTGCAGGGTGGAAGTCGTAAACGGCGGCGAGGGGCGCTGCACGGCCTCCTTGGACACCACAGACAGGACGCGCCAGGGAACGGTGGTCTTGGCGGCGAGGGCCAGGGCCTCGGCCCCGGCACGATCCAGCAGGAGCCGCTCGCCGGGCTTCTTAAGCTGTCCCGTGTCCGGGTCGAAATCCTTGGCGCCGGCGGGCTTGATCCCGTCGAGGGTCGTCAGTCTGGCGGTGAAATGCAGGTCACCGGCGGTCAACAGGGCCTCGATATCGAAATACTCGGCGGCATGGAACGCCTGCCGCTCCTCTTCGCGCTCGACCACCAGGCGCACGGCGACACTCTGGACCCGCCCCGCCGAAAGACGGGTACGGATCTTCTTCCAAAGCACCGGCGAGAGGCTGTAGCCGAACAGCCGGTCCAGGATTCGACGGCCCTCCTGGGCGCGCACGACCTGCAGGTTGATGTCGCGCGGGTTTTCCAGGGCCGCCTCGATGGCTCCCTTGGTGATCTCGTGGAAGGTGATGCGCTTGACGGGCACCTTGGGCTTGAGCACCTCGAGCAGGTGCCAGCTGATGGCCTCCCCCTCGCGGTCCTCGTCCGTGGCCAGCAGGATCTCGTCGGCCTTCTTCACCAGTTTCTGGAGCTCGGCCACGCGTTTCTTGCTGTCCTTGGAGACCACGTAGATGGGCTGATAGCCGTCATCCGGGTTGACCCCCAGCCGGGCCCAGGGTTCCTTCTTGTACTTGGCCGGAATCTCGGCCGCCGACCCGGGCAGGTCCCGGATGTGACCGTAGCTGGAAGTGACCTCGTATTCCTTGCCCAGGAAACGGGATATGGTGCGGGCCTTGGCCGGCGACTCGACGATGATCAGTTTCAAAACGGAAACCCTTCCAGGAATAAATGAAACCGGGTGCCGTAAGGCCCCGGATCTGCTGGGACGGAAAAAGTCCCCTCAATGAACGGAGCCGAATCCCTCCGAGGCGCCGCCGGTCATCCGCGGCTGGCCGGGCCTGAAGAGCACCTGCTCGAGGATGCCGTCGAGATCCTCCGGCTCGATGGGCCGCACCGAGAGATAGGACGCATACTGCAGCAGTGATTCCAGTTGGGAACGGGAAATCTGTCCGCTTTCCAGCAGCCGCAGCAGGTAACCAAGGCTGGCCCCCGATAGATGGGCCGCATCCTCGAACCCGAAGTGACGGAACGTACCTCCGGAAGGGGCGTCGGCAGGGGCGCCCTGGGCCCAGGGTTCGATCCCCTGGGGCTCCCACTGGGATTCGATCCAGTCGAGCAGCCCGTCCACGTCGTTCTCGTCCAATCCGGCGGCGGCGGCCTCGTCCTGGATGCGGACCTGGAGATCCCCTGTTGATTCCGGATCGGCGGCCAGAGCCTCCAGCAGAATCAACAAAAGGTGTTTCAAACGGTCGCGTTCGTGTTCCATCATGCTTCTTTCCCTGCCCCGGCACCATGCCCGGGCGGCAAAAAGCTAGCACGCCGCAGCGTGGTCAGCAAGTCTACCCCTTTTGCGCCCCGCAACATTTCTTGTACTTCTTCCCGCTGCCGCACGGACAAGGGTCGTTGCGTCCTACCTTGGGCGCCTCACGCTGAACGGGACGGCGGCGGGTTTCCTCGGGACTGTTGGTGGACATGACGGGATCGGCTCCACCACCGGCAGCCTGTTCGTAGGCCGATACTTCCTTGTGCGTTGTCTCGATGGCCGCCACCGCGGGTTTGGGTAGGGGCGCCGCCGGCGCGAGCTCGGCCCGGAAGAACAGGTTCACGGTACCTCTTTCCAGCCGCTCGATGAGTCCCTCGAAGAGCTTGAAGGATTCCGCCTTGTACTCCACCAGGGGGTCGCGCTGGCCGTAGGAACGCAGGCCGATCCCGCTGCGGAGCATGATGAGCTCGTTCAGGTGGTCGCGCCACTGCTCGTCGAGCACCTGGATCAGGACGAACTTCTGGAGCTGCGTGGCAAGGTCCTCTCCCAGCCGCGCCACCTTGTCCTGCAGCTTCCGCAGGCCGGCATCCACCAGTTGTTCCTCGAGTTCGTCGTAACCCACATCGAGGCGCTCGTTCTCCTCGACCGGCAGGGGTGTCAGCACAAGTCCCTGGTAGAGGTGCTCTAGCTTCTTCCAGTCCCAGAAATCCGGCGCGTCCCCGGGGTCGGCGCACTCGGCCAGGATGCCGCTGACGGCGTTGGCGAGGAAGCTCTCGAACGTCTCGGGGAGTTCCACGCCCTGCAGGGCGTCCCGGCGCATGCCGTAGATCACCTCGCGCTGCTTGTTGACGACGTCATCGTATTCCAGCAGGTGCTTGCGGATCTCGTAGTTCTGGGTCTCGACCCGCACCTGGGCCTTCTCGATGGCCTTGGTCACCATGGAATGGGTGATGACCTCGCCTTCCTGCACCCCGAGCTTGTCCATGACCTTGATGATGCGTTCGGGGCTGAACAGCCGCATCAGGTCGTCCTCGAGACTCAGGAAGAAGATGGCCTGGCCGGGATCGCCCTGCCGACCCGCCCGGCCGCGCAGCTGACGGTCGATGCGACGGCTCTCGTGCCGCTCGGTGCCGATGATCTGCAGACCGGTCACCTGGTCCTCGTAGAGTTCGGGCTCGAGATCCGGATCCTCCGGCCAACGCTCGGGCAGCTGCAGGACCTCGGGGGCCAGCTTGATGTCGGTGCCGCGCCCGGCCATGTTGGTGGCGATGGTCACCGCGCCCACCTGTCCGGCATCCTTGACGATCTCCGCCTCGCGGTGGTGGTGCTTGGCGTTCAGGACGTTGTGGTTGATGCCCCGCAACCGGAACAGTCGGCTGAGCAGCTCGCTTACCTCGACGGTGGTGGTGCCCACCAGCACCGGCAGGCCCAGACGGTGCAGCCGCGAGACCTCGTCCACGATGGCCTTGTACTTCTCCTTCTTGGTCTTGTAGATGACGTCGTCCAGATCCCGTCTGGCGATGGGCCGATGAGTAGGAATCACCACCACGTCCAGCTCGTAGATCCCGTTGAACTCCGCCTCCTCGGTCTCGGCCGTACCGGTCATGCCCGAGAGCTTGGCGTACTTGCGGAAGAAGTTCTGCACGGTGACCGTGGCCAGGGTCTGGGTCTCACGCTGGACCTGGACCCCTTCCTTGGCCTCCAGCGCCTGGTGCAAACCCTCGCTGAAGCGCCGCCCGGGCTGCAGACGCCCGGTGAAGGTATCCACGATGACGACCTTGCCGTCCTGCAGGACGTAATCGACATCCTTCTCGTACAGGGAATAGGCCCGCAGCAACTGGTCGACGTTGCTGATGCGCTCGTTCTTGAGGGCGTACTCCTGCTCGATGCGGGCCAGGCGCTTGGCCTTCTCCTCGGGGGTCAGATCCTCGTCGGCCTCCAACTCCCCGGCCACACCGGACAGGTCGGGCATGACGAAGAAATCCTTTTCCTCGCTGGCCAGGAACTCGCGGCCCTTGTCGGTCAGGTCGACCTGGTGGTTCTTCTCCTCCACCACGTACAGCAGATCCTCGTCCGCCTCCCACATGGCCTTCTGCGCCATGTAGGCCTCCTCGGTGTGCTGGATGGTCTCCAGGACACCGGGAATCTGGGCCAGCTTGCGGAAACGGGGATTCTTGGGCGCACCCCGGCTGATGCGCAGGAGCTTGAGGGCCGTCTCGTCGTCGATGTCCACGTCCTCGCCCTTGAAGCCGGGGCGCAGGACACGTTCCACGTCGCTCAACCAGTCTTGGACGATCTTCATCTGCTGGCGCACCAGCTTGGCCACCCGGGGCTGCAACTCCAGGAACTGATGGGTGGACTTGTCCACCGCACCGCTGATGATCAGGGGCGTGCGGGCCTCGTCGATGAGAACCGAGTCGACCTCGTCCACGATGGCGAACCAGAAATCCCGGTGCACCAGATGTTCGGGCTGGACCACCATGTTGTCACGAAGGTAGTCGAAGCCGAATTCGTTGTTGGTCCCGTAGGTCACGTCGCAGGCGTAGGCCTCGCGACGTTCCTCGGGCGTCATCTCCCCCTGGATGCAGCCGACGGTGCAGCCGAGGAATTCCAGGACGCCCCCCATCCACTGGGCATCGCGCTTGGCCAGGTAGTCGTTGACGGTCACCAGATGGGCGCCGCGGCCGGGGATGCTGTTGAGATAGAGAGGGAAGATGGCCACCAGGGTCTTGCCCTCACCCGTGGCCATCTCGGCGATCTTGCCCTGATGAAGAACGATGGCACCCATGAGTTGGACGTCGTAGGGAATCATGTCCCAGACCTGATCGGTGCCCCACACGACCCAGGAGGCCTTGCGCTCGACCAGCCGCCGGCAGCCTTCCCATACCACGGCGTAGGCTTCGGGCAGCATGTCGTCCAGGCTCTCGCCGCCGTCGTACCGGGTGCGGAACTCCTGTCGCTTGGCCCGCAGTTCGTCGTCGGAAAGTTCCTTGAGGGGCTCCCTGAGTTCCTTGATGCTGTCCACGACAGGCTGCAGCTTGGCATAATCGCGCCGCCGCTTGCTGAACATGCGTTCGAAAACTCCGCGCAGGCCTTTGGCCATGATTCCTCTCCTCGGCGACCGGAATCATCGTCCGGCGCCCATACGTTACGGCCCGTCGCCCCGGGCAGGGCCGGGGCTATCCTCGGGCGCCAGGATTCCAGCGTAGATGAGCCGATCCTTCAAGACCTTTTCCACATACAGCCTTGTTTCCGGATAACCGATCCAGGCCAGGTAGAGTCCGTCATCACCGTTTCCACCCAGCTGATCCCACCAGCGTTCGGCCGCCCGGGGCCCGGCGTTGTAGGCCGCCAGGACGGTGTAGGGGTTGCCGTGATATCTTCGCCTGTTCTCCTCCAGCAGCGCATCACCCTTGGCGATGGAGACGGACGGATCGGCCCAGTGTCCCGTGCCGGTTCCGGCCTCGCCTCCATAGTGGAAGGGCATGATCTGCATCCAGCCCAATGCTCCGGCCCGGGAACGGGCTCCGGGGTCGAAAAGGCTCTCGTTGCGGGCCACAGCCAGCAGCAACGGCGCCTCGCTCCGTGCCTGCTCGAGGGCACGGCGGACGGGACCGAAGGCGGGGACGGGGTAAAGAAAGTGCAATTTATCCGCCAAGGGCAAACTTTCGCTGGGAGCCATGCCCATCAGGCCCACCACGGCCCGTAAATCCTGCAGGGCCAGGGCCAATCCCAGCCACGAATGAATGCGAGCGGGTTCAGCGCGCACCAGCTTCTTCAAACCGGGATACAGGGACCAGGAAGCCCGGCTCCCGACCCTTCGGCGCAGGAATACCTCCCGCATCAGGATTTCATCCCATAGATCCGCCTGGAGTGAGGCGTCATCCAGTCCGTGAGCGATCAGGACCAGGGCCATTCGGCGGGCGCGAGCCGGATCCTCCTCCTCCTGCAGGGCAAGCAGCAGGGAATCGTCTGCGCCTTCCCCGGGCAGAGACATGCATGCCGAAGCCCAACTGTGCCATGCCGCAAGGCGCAGTTCTCCCGACTCAGGCAGCGGCAAGGCCGCCTCGGCATCGACCAGGGATCCGGCCTCGCCGGCCCTGACCTTCCAGGCGGCCTCCTCGGCCTCTTCCCCGGCGTCGCTGCTTCCGGCACCTGGGTACCAGGCCGCCGTGCGGCGGCGAAAATCAGCCTGCTCGTCGAGGGGCAAACGATGGGCGCCGAGTTCGTAGATCGCACGCGATCGGGCGGAGTCATCGGAGGCGACGGCCAAGGCCAGGGCCTGTTCGGCCCACTGGCGCACCCTCCGGCGCAAGGCCGGGGATCCGGCCTGGTAGCGGGCAAGCCCGACGGCCCGTCTGAGGTCTGCCAGCCCCCTTGTCCAGTCACCTGCCAGGAGGCGCCGTTCCGAGGCGCGCCGCCACAGATCCATGCGCCAACCGGAACGCAGGCGGGAATCACGGGCCATTTCCTCGTACCTGTCCGCCCTGCCACCGGCCACCTGACGTGAACCCCTGACCCACCAGCCCTGCGCCTGGAAATCCCAGGGCGGCTGCCGGAAGCGCGCCATGAAGTCCCGCCGTTCCCGGCCTTTCAGGACCACCGCTCCCAGACCGGCCTTGAGTTCGTACGTGAACCCGCTGTGATCGAGATCCTCGCTGCTCAGACCGCTTGCACGAAGGTTCGCCAGGGCCGCAGCCTGCCTCCGGGTGCCATGTCCAGGGCCCAGCAGGGGCAGCCTCAGTTGCCGCCGATGCGCTGCCCACAGGACCCAGCCGCTCTGGCGATCGTAGGGCCCGAGTTCGTACAGCAGCGGCCAGGGGTCGTCGGGATCCTCGGGCTGGACACCCGTCATGTCACCCAGGGCGCGGGCGCGCAGATCCCAGATGAACCGCCGGGCCGGATCATCACGGCCTTCGCCTCCATGGTCGGCCAACTCCAGGGCGATGTCCCGGGCCGCGAGGGTGTCCCCGGCGGCGAGAACCTCGAAAAATCTCACGGCCTGCAGGGCAGCCGGTAAGGGACCGGCCGGAAGCTGTTTCCCGCTCCACTTCCAGGTTTCCTCCGACAGGCCTGCCAGAAGGCGCCGCCTGCCGTCGGCCCATACCCCGAGGCCGGCGAAGGGAGGATCCAGCTTCAACCAGGTCGGGATCAGGGGTACGGGATCCTCGAAATCCTTCCGGGCTTCAAGCAGTTCGACGGCGTCGGCGATCCAGATCGTATCGACCAGCACCGGTCGCCAGAGATCTGCGGGATAGCCATGCTGGAGAACCAGGGAACCGGGATCCCGATACCGCCCCATGATGAAGGAGGAATAGAAGGTGTCCTGCACCGGACCCTGCGCCAGGCAGGCGCAGGTGCAACAGATCAGGACAACCAGAACGCAAGTACCCAGGACCAGGCTTCTCATCGCAGCAAGACGACCTTCCTCGTGCCCTGACCCGGCAATCCCTCCAGACGGATCAGGTACAGACCGGCGGGAACAGCATCACCCTTGTTGTCGGTCCCGTCCCAGAGGGAAACGATGTCCCCCCCCCGCAGGTCCATTCTTCTGATCAGCCTACCGCGCAGGTCGAAAACAGCCAGCCTGCCGCTTGTGCCGACAGCCAACCCGGATTCGATCCGGATGGGCGGACGACCGGGATTCGGCCACACGGCCCCCGGCAGCCCGTCGTCGGCAGCCACCCCGATTTGGGCCATGACCACGGGTCGGGTGGCGACCCAACCCGGAGGTCCAACCGCCAGGAGCCGGAAAATCGGACGGTCAGGGCCCAGCATAGCGTCCAAGGCGCTTCCCCGCACGCCATGGTTTTCGTTGGCGGCCAGGACGCCGATATCGAGCCAGGTTCCGTCTGCCGGATCCAGGGCCTGGACGAGGAATTCACCCGGTTGTGCGGCAGGCCAAGGCCAGTTCCAGCGCAGGAATTGCTGCGGAGAACCGGGGTCCTCCCAATCCGCAGCGAAGGGAACCAGGTCCGAGGTCTGGTACAGAGGTTCCACGCCAGCCACGAACCATCCCCGCCGCCGCCAGAGACCGTTGCTACCGAACTGCAACCCCAGGCTTAGGGGTTCGGTCCGAGCTGCAGGCAAGGGAAAGACGTCGACCAGCCAGACCAGACGGTCGTCATGGAAGGAAAGGGTGTCGGCGGCGAATACCCCCTGGTCCTTGAGCACATTGTCGCTGCGGGGCGACAGACGATGCGGGTAGCCGCCCATCGGAACAGCCGGTACCGGGTTCCCAGGTCCCATCCACCAGGCCATCCCCCCATCCATGGCCAGCTTGCCGGAAAGAACCTCCGCCTCAACGACATGCACCAGGCGCACCCCCATGACATCGACGCCCAGCGGGGGCGAAACGAGCGTGGCGTCGGCACCATTGGTGTACTGCACGTCGGGCCAGGCATCGGCAGTGGAAAATCCGCCCCCTGTACACGCCAGAACATCGGCATCCCCGAGGGATGATCCCACCGGAACATCCCAGCGGTTCCAGGTCGTTTCCGTGGAACCCAGGATCCGCCATGCCCCGGGCCAGAAGTTCCGGAAATCGAGTTGGGCGGCGCCCTGTTTCCAGATCACGGACCGTTGTCCCACGGGAAACGACCCGCCAGGAACCGCAAAATGAAAGGTGAACACCGTGGTCGCGCCAGCGGGCGGTTCCTGCCCCTTCTCCCACAGGATGGAGGATGACGGGTGATAGACCCCGGCGCCGTCATCCACCAGATCCACGGTCACGGAGGACGATCCCCCGCCGAAGGAACCCCAGATGGTCTCGGAAATGCCGATCTCGCAGGTCAGCCCTGCCAAGGGCTGTCCGGTGGCCATGACTGCCAGGGAGACGAGACCCAGTTGGGGATCCACGCCAAAGGAAAATTCCAGGCCTTCATCGGACGAGGGCACAACCGTGAAAACGACACCTTCGACCGTTGTCCGGATATCCGACAGGGCATAGCCGGGTTGCAGAAACCCATAGGCGTTGAAGCACGGCTTCCCCAGAGCCGGCACCTCGTGCCGTTCCAACAGACCGGGAAAGACATCCATGGCCGACCCCGCATCCCTGCCGTCGTGCAGGGAATCGTCCCCGTCGGCCTCCACAACGCCCACGCGCAGATGCCAACCCGAAAGCCCATCCAGCTCGGCCTGACCCTCTGCCAGGTCGGCATCGACATGGTAGATGACCATCTGTCCCTCAGGAACGGCAGCGTCGAAAGGGCCTGCCAGGTCGGGCTGCCTGACCTCCAGCAGGAAGTATTCCCGCCCCGCCGACTCGGGAATTGTCAGTCGACCCAGGCGCCCACCTCCGGCCACGGCCCGGAGGGCCACCGGATGATCCCGGTAGGGAGCGAGTTCTTCCACCTCGGCCCATCCCATTTCCAGGAGGGTATATCCATCGGGCAGGGCCGCGCCGTGCCCGTCCCCCGTGCCCCAGGCGCCCGATGCCATGAGGCTGAAGATTCCCAGTCCGCCTCGGGATATCACCTCGCTCTGACCCGCAGGAGCCAGGGTCGGGTCGTACCGGTCCTCCATGCCGAGCAGATGCCCCACCTCGTGGGCCCACACCCCGGGACCGCTGACGGCGCTGACGGTGGCGTAGAAGGAGGCCGCGATGCCCTGCTGGAAAACCGGTTGAGCCAGGTAGTACTGCAGGGCCTGGATCAATCCATCCTCGGGGTCGTTTTCCTGCCCCGGGCCGGCGTGAACCAGCAGCACTCCGTCCACCTGCCCGTCATCGTCTCCCGACCCCGGAACGCCGTCGGGCCCGTCTGCATCCAGCAGGGCGAAATCCAGGCCCAGGTCGGCAGTCGCCTCGAGGGCCTGACGGGCCAGGTCCCGGGAACGGGAAAAACCATGCCACCCGATATCCGAATAATCGGCCCGGGTTCCGGGCAAGTGGACCACGGGCGCAAGTTGCGGTAACAGACGAAGCCGTCCTTCCGAAGCCACCTGGAAATACTCGACCAGGGATTCGGGATCAGGGCCGAATACCATGTCCGATATGGACTTGACCTGCGAGGTTTCAGAAAATCGTTGATCCTGGAAATCCACGGGAATGACCAGCAGCCCGAAGGAGCCCGTCCGGGATTTTTCCGCGGTCCGTTGCAGGTTCAGTCGCATACGCCCACGCCTCTGGGCTCGCAGTTCCTGCAACCGGGACTCGTAGCCGGTCTCCGGCCACAGGGGGCGGGCCCGGGCAGGGGAAGTTACCTCCGTCCAGACCGAAACGGCAAG
>CAYPVD010000012.1:0-13106 GCA_964414055.1 uncultured Fibrobacteraceae bacterium | reverse complement strand
TCAGCATGACCAGGGGGCGGTAGCGGAAGTTGGCGCGCATCATCTTCCCGGGCAGGTGAAAAGTGGGGCGAGAACCTACCTGTACAATATAGGCCCATTCATCAATGGTTGAAATGGCGATGATCGGTGAAGACGAGGGTCAGGCCCAGGGTATCCGCGGCGGCGGCCACCTCCTTGTCGCGTATGGATCCCCCCGGTGCGATCACCGCCCGCACCCCGGCGGCGGCCAGCCGTTCGATGCCGTCGGGGAAGGGAAAGAAACCATCCGAAGCCGCACAGCACCCCTGCAGGTCGAGACCCTGCTGTCCTGCCTTCATCACAGCCAGCTCCGTGCTGTCGATCCGGCTCATCTGGCCGAAGCCCAGGCCGAGGGTGCCTTCGGCGTTCCCCAGTACGATGGCGTTGCTCTTGCCGTGCTTGCAGACCTTCCAGATCATGGCCAGGGTGTGTGCAGTGCCCGGGTCGGGCTCGGGACCGGCGACAACCTGCCACCGGTCCAGCTCCGAGAATCCGGCATCCTCGTCCTGGCGCAGTTCCAGGGCTCCCCAGGCCCGGCGCTTGTCGCCGGTCACCGCCTGGAAGCGGGAGAAATCGACGGTGAGGACGCGGCGGTTCTTCTTCTTCAGCAGCAGTTCGAGGGCTGCGGGAGCATAGGCGGGCGCCGCCACGATTTCCAGGAAACGACCCGCGAGAATCTCCGCCGCAGCAAGATCGAGTTCATCACCGAAGACGAAGACACCCCCGAAGGCGGACACGGGATCGCACTTCAGGGCCCGCTCCAGCCCCTCGGCCCCGGCACCCAGACCGAACCCGCAGGGGTTGGTGTGCTTCAGGGCCGCACAGCAGGGCTCGTCGAAATCAGCCACCAGCTTCAGACCCGCCACCAGGTCCACGATGTTGTTGTAGGAAAGTTCCTTGCCTCCGTGCCGGACAAGGCCCAGGGCGGCCAGGTCGCCGCCCGGCAGGTCGATGTGCATGACCGCGGCCTGGTGCGGGTTTTCCCCGTAACGCAGATGGATGCCCTCCTGCTCCCGATCGCCGAACCAGCGGGCGATGTCGGTATCGTAGCGGGCGGTGGCGCCGAAGGCCGCCGCGGCCAGATCCCTGCGGAAGGAAGGGGTGGTCCCTCCCTCGTTGGCCGCCATTTCCTCCAGGAAGACCTCGTACTGGTCCGGATGGGACAGGACGGCGACCCGGGCGTGGTTCTTGGCCGCCGATCGCAGCAGGGACGGGCCGCCGATGTCGATGTGCTCGATCACGGCAGCCGGATCATCCAGCTCGGCCACGGCCTCGTTGAAACGGTAGAGATTGACCACGACCACGTCGATGGGGGTGATGCCCATTTCCCGCACATCTGCGAAGTCATCCACGCGCGGCCCGAGAATCCCGCCATGGATCGCCGGATGCAGGGTCTTTACCCGGCCGCCGAAAATTTCCGGATAGCCGGTGAGATCCGCGACCATGACCACGGGCAGGCCGAGATCCCGCAGGAAGGCCGCCGTCCCCCCAGAGGCGATCAGCTGGTATCCGGCTTCGTACAGCGCCGGCGCCAGAAGGTCCAGCCCGGTCTTGTCCGTGACGCTCAGAAGGGCGCGCCGGGGGAATCCGTCTACAGGTATGCTGCCCATCTTTCGGCCTCGCTTGGGAAGAGGATGTCCAGGACCTCCCGGTAACGCCGGGCCGTGCGCTCGAGAACATCGCCGGGAATGACGGGGCCGGGCGCTTCCTTGTTCCAGCCGCAGGTCTCCAGATGGTTGCGCAGGATCTGCTTGTCCCAGCTGGCCGGTTCGACACCGGGGCGATGCCCGGCCGCGGGCCAGAAGCGACTGGAATCAGGGGTCAGCACCTCGTCGATGAGGCTGAGTTTCCCGTCTATCACGCCGAATTCGAACTTGGTGTCGGCGATGATCACGCCCTGGTCCAGGGCACGAGCCGCAGCCTGGCTGTAGAGATCCAGACTGACCTCGCGCATCCGGGAAGCCGGTCCCTCCCCCACCATCCCTACCACTTCCTCGTACGGGATGTTCTCGTCGTGCCCGGTCTCGGCCTTGGTCGAGGGGGTGAAGATCGGTTCGGGCAACCGTGCACCCAACTCCAGCCCCGGCGGAAGCTCTTGCCCGCAGATGGTCCGGTCCTGCCGGTAGGACTTCCAGCCCGAGCCGGCGATGTATCCCCGGACCACGCACTCCACGGGATAGCGTTCGGCCTTGTGCACCAGCAGCGCCCGCCCGCCCAGGACTTCCCGGAAGTCCGAGAATGGGGCAGGGAAGGAGGCGGGATCGGCGGTCACCACGTGATTGGGAATCAGCCCTTCGAAGAAGTCGAACCAGCCGAGGGACATGGCGTTCAACATCACTCCGCGTCCCGGAACGACCTGGTCCATGACCACGTCGAAGGCCGAGATCCGGTCCGTGGTCACGATGAAGAGATGTTCACCCAGGTCGAAGAGATCCCGGACCTTACCTTCGAAATCAGGAACCAGGCCCAGATCCCGAACCGATCGCAACTCAGACATGAACACCCCCGGGGCAAGGGAAATCGACACGATGAGGTCTCCGCGGCAGCAGAGACGCAGGCATACTAGATAAGGTACCCGGGAACTGTCAAGGCGAGGGCAGTCCTCCCGCCGGGCCGTACATGGTCGACCAGCGGAGTTCTCCTGCAGGCCCCCAGCGCATCAGGATGCTCCCCGCGCAATCGGTCCGCACCACCGCAAGGGTGTCACCCCGGACCACGTAGGGTCCGTGGCTCGGATGACGGTAGCGGTTGCCGGCCCCGCAGCTGACCAGGCAGAGGCCGGGATGCAGGGCGGCGAGAAAGGCGGGCGAACCCGAGGTGTCGCTGCCGTGATGCCCCGCCTTCCACGTCTGCACCGGACCGAACCCGGGATGACCCGCCAGGAAAAGCTGTTCGGCCGCCGTTTCCTGGTCACCGCCCCAGACCATGACGATGCGATCCCCGCAGATCAGGGCGAGCATGAGGGAGTGATTGTTCTCGCGCAGGTTCTCGTTGGCGGTGTCCGGCGCCTGCAAGAGGGTCAACGACCAATCCCCCCAGCTGTGCAGGACGCGTGGAGGTCCGGGGCCGCCCTTGGCCGCCGCCGGTAACGGTGGTCGGGCGTTTCCCCCGCACAGCCACCGGGTGACCTTGAATTCCCCGGCCAGGGCCTCCCTGCCACCGGTGTGATCCAGGTGCCCGTGGGTCAGGACGACCAGGTCGAGGGTACGGATCCCCTCCCTGTGAAGGTAGGGCCCCAGGGTTCTTTCCCAGACCGCTTGTCCCCGGCCGCCTGAGCCCAATCTCCCGCCGGTATCGATGACGCAACGCCACCGGTCGGGAAAGGCCAGGCAGGCGCTATCACCCTGGCCGACATCCACCTGCCAAGCCACCGGTCCCCGGCGTGGGGAAAGCATTCGCCCGGCCTTGTTGAACAGCCCGACCATCAACAGGGGTATGAGAACCAGCACAGGCAAGCCCATCCTCTTGCGCAGCCTTCCCGTTCGTAACCGGTTAAGGGCAACCAGAAGAACTCCCGTTGCGACCAACCATATCCCCCACATCCCGAGATGGGGAGGCATCATACCCAGGGAAGCGTCGGATGTGCTTTTTGCCAGGGGCCAGCACGCCATCAACAGCCCGCGCCAGCCGAGGATGGAAAGAGCGGTCAGGGATTGGGACAGCCAGGGCCACCAGGAACAGAGCAAGGCCATCACGGTCAACCACACCACCAGGCCGAACAGGGGGACCACGAGCAGGTTCATCAGGGGGGACCAGCCATTCAGGTATCCGAAACCGCCGGCGATCTCGGGCAGGGTGAACCACTGGGCGGCCAGGCTGACCCCCAGCCCGGCCGCCAGCAGAGGCACGGGAAAAACCGCCTTGAACTTGTATTGCCCCGTCACCCTACCCACGGCCAGGATCCCACCGGCCGCCAGAAATGAAAGCCGGATCCCGATGTCCAACATCTGCCACGGGCCCCACAGGATCACCAGCAGGAATATCAGGCCCAGCAACCGCAAGACGTCCGCCCGGCGTCCCAGAATTCCCGGAATCAAACCAAGGGCAGCCATGGCCGAAGCCCTTACCACGGAACCCGGCGCTCCGGTCAACATGACGTAAACGGGCAGCAACAACAGCACCGGGATCAACTTCAGTGTCGGACTCCAACCGCCCGCTTCGGGCAGGAACAGCACCATACCCAGGAGGATGCCCACGTGAAGCCCGCTGAGGGCGAACAGATGGGCCAGCCCCAGCCGGGTGAAAGGACGGGCACCCCTGGCAGCAAGCGGCGACTTGATCCCCAGCAGGACGGCGCCGACCAGGGCGGCTTCCGGACGGGGCCACATTCCCTGGATCCGCGACAATAGTTTCTCATGCAAGGCAGCGAGCCACCTGTACGACCGGGGTGCGGTCTCCACGCGCCAGCTCCCTGCCCCGGACCCGCCCGGAACCCCGCGCCAGCGGATGCCCTTGCCCCCCAGGTAACGGGCATCGGAAAATCCTCCCGGCAGGGATGCCCGTCCCGGCAGTCGCAGCCTAACCTTTCCCAGGATCACCTGGCCGGGTTCCGGCCGTGGACCGGCGGCCGAAAGCAGGACCGCCTGACCCGGTCTCGGAGCCGGGCAGCCGCCCGTTTTCGAACCCGGCCCGACACTCAGCAGAACCGCGGGAAACCGTACCCGGTCCCGGTCCCTGGGTACGCTCCAGCCCGTCACGCGCAGGACCGCCGGTCCTTCCCATCCGGCCCTCTCCAGGTAGGACCAGGGCGGTTCAGCCGGATGATATCCGGAGTCCCTGAGGCGAACCTGGAACCCGTGTCCGCTCCAGACGGCAAGGGCCAGGGCCAGACCCCAAACGACAGGCGCACGGACACGGGGCAGGGCCAGCAGGAGGACCAGGCCCACAGCGAGGCGCAGGGCGGTTTCGGGACCCGGCCAACTGGAAAAAGGAAGGTGATCAACCCGAGGCAGGAAACCCATCTGGAAGCCCGCGAAAAGGGTCGCGGACCAGACCACGGGCCAGTGATGGACGATGATACGGGAGGATTCGGTCAGGAGGATTGGCCGCTGTCGCCCTCGGGTGTGATTTCCAGGTGCTTTCCCTGATTGCTCCAGAAGTGGCATCGGTTCCTGCCCAGATCCTTCGAGAGGTACAACATGGCGTCGGCCTTGCGGAACAACTCGAAGGGGTCGGCTCCGTCCTCGGGGAAGGTGACCCCGCCGAAGGACATGGTCACAAGCAGGGGGATCTTCTTCCCCTGGCTCTCCACCACTTCCCGGAATTCCGTTCGCAACAGGCGGGACACAACTTCCATGGCCGCTTCCTGGGAAGTGGCCGGCAGGATCAGGGCGAATTCCTCCCCACCGATCCGGCACACATGGTCGATACGACGAAGTTCATCCTTGAGCCGCCGGGCGACCATCTGCAGGATCCGGTCCCCCGCCTGGTGGCCATACTGGTCATTGATCCCCTTGAAGTTGTCCAGGTCCCCGATGATGAGGGTCAAGGGGCTTTCCGCGCGCCTGGCACGCTCCAACTCCAGGGTGAAATGCTTGTCGAAAAAGGCTCGGTTGCTGGCACCGGTCAGGGCGTCGGTGTGAATGATCTGATTCACGTCCCGCTGATGCCGCCAACGATTGGTGACAAAGCGGGCCAGCCTGGACCCGATCTTCAGGAGGGTGTCGCGTCCCCAACTCCCGGGCGCCAGGACGAAGAGCAGACCCGCTTCCTGCCTATCGGCTTCCGGGTCCGTCTCGTTGCCCGGTTCCCACACAGGTACCGCCACCGCGACCGGTTGTTCACCCAGAGGTTCACCGGTGTCGAGCAACTCGGCAATGCCCGGAGGTAGTTCCTCTCTCTGAGGAATCCAAACGGAATGCCCCTGTTCACGCAGCTTCAGCCATCCGGCTTCCCCTTGGGGTGTGGAGGCATGAACCAGACCTGCCAAGGCAGGCGTGGCTCCATCGGGAGCATGCAGGAGAATCCCCAGGCGGAACTGGGGCGTGAAATCCCTCAGCAGTTGCAGGATGTTGGACAGGATGGTGGAGGCCTCTCCCCCCTGGACATCTCCCAGGCGGAGATTCTGGGCTTCCTCCATGGCCTCGAGGAAACCATCCACGTATTCCAGGGAGCGTTCCTGGGCATCGGTAGCTGAAGGGTTCGGATGCACCGGGTCGCCTTGGGCAGCGACGGCGCTATAAAGCGGTGAGAGATCAATCAGTTCCCTGCGCCCTCTTAACAGGACGAATGAACCTTTCTCCTGCTCGTTTCCTTCGAGGGAAACCCGCACCAGGACGCCTTGCCGGAGTAGTTCCCTGACGACGGCCCCGCAGGCCGCCGCCAGCAGGTTTTCCTTCCGCGAACCCAGAGCCTGCCTCACAGTTCGCCGCAACTGGGGACCCACGGTCTCCACGGGCAGATCCCTGCTCAGTAATTCAGTCAAATAACGGGTGCGGTTCACGGAATGACACCTACAGGCGCTAAGGAATCATTTCTCTTTGTACGCTATTATGACATATTGTGCGCTTTTTCGCAAGTCCTACCTCACCCTTCCCGAATTATTCCGTTCCCGCCCGGAGAAATTTTCTTCTTCGGGAACCCCGGTGCTTACCTTATGTTCCGACAAGCAAAACAAATTCACCACTTGATCATGAGGATTTTCCTGATGCCTACGCTTCAGCAGCACGATGGAGCTCGCTGCCGGCGACCCTCCTTTTTCCGCCAATCTCCCCTGCAGGCGATCTGGGCCCTGCTGCTTCTCATGACGTTCACGACCCAGGGATGCGGAATCTATTCCCATGGCAATTCTGCTCCTGTCGGCTCGTGTGCGAACACGCTACCCGCCGACTTCGATTCCACGGATTCCCCCGATTACGAGGCGACTTTTCGTCAGGACGACCCCGACACCATGCCCCAACCATCCGCCCAATTTGATGTCATGCTGGATCAAGGTCAACCTACTTCCCTGGCGGAGTTGGAAGCACTGTTCCAGGAAGCGCTGTCGCGCGCCGGTGCCGATGAACTGGACAGGGCGCAGGACGACCTCATGGCCCTGGAAGAACAATATCGCCTGCTATCGGGAGCCGACAATGACAGCTGCACCAGGCAGCGCCTGGAAAGTCTCCACCGGCGCGGAAGTCTCCTGAGGGCCATCATGGTGGAGGAGAATTCCTTCGCCTCCGAATCGTGCGAAGCCGATCTCCTGCTGGCCGCCGGCTATCGCAACCTCGCGGGGCAATTTCCCGATTCCCTGATGCCGGCCACGGGCCTGCCCATGCCCGGCATCATGGCCGACCTTCTGAAGTGGGACAACCACCGGGTGGACAAGTGGCTGGATTACTTCACAGGCCGGGGCAGGACCACGTTCACGCTCTGGCTCCAGCGCAAGCAGGAAGTCGGCGGGTTGCTGGAGTCGATCCTCGAGGATGAAGGTCTGCCCCGCCAGTTGGTCTACCTGGCCATGATCGAAAGCGGCTTTTCCCCCCATGCCAAGAGCGTGGTAAGTGCCGTGGGACCCTGGCAGTTCATGGCCCCCACGGCCCGGGCCCAGGGACTGCGCATCAACTGGTGGGTGGACGAGCGCCGGGACTACGAGCTATCGACGCGGGCCGCTGCGCGGTATCTGAAATCGCTGCATGACACCTTCGGCGACTGGTCCCTGGTGCTGGCCGCCTACAACTCGGGCGAGAACCGCGTGCGCCGCAAGATCAATCTGCGCGCCAGCGACAACTACTGGGATCTCAACCTCCCGGAACAGACGGCGGACTTCGTACCCAAATTCATCGCGGCCGCCAGGATCGGCGAGGACCCGGCTTCCTACGGTTTCGAAACAAACCCGGTGGAACCCCTCGACTTCGACACCATTACCATCGCACAGCCCACAGGCCTGGATCTTCTGGCCCGTTGTGCGGGGACGAAACCCCAGGTGCTGGCGAATCTGAATCCTGCCCTGCTACGGGGTGCGACACCACCGGACATGGGCCCCTATCCTGTCCATGTACCCAAGGGAAGCACGCCTGTGGTGACCACGGCCCTGGCCAAGGTGCCTGCGTCCGAGCGTCTCACATGGACACGCCACCGGGTGCGCCGCGGCGAGACCCTGAGCGGGATCGCTTCCCGATACGGCTGCTCCGTGCGGGACCTGGCCCGGGTCAACCACATGCACGACATCCAGCTGATTCGGCCCGGCGACCAGCTGTTGATCCCCATGCCCGCGGCCCTGGACCGCCTGGCGCGCAAGCGGGCCGTGGAGAAGGGGCACTACGTCCCTCCGGCCGGTTACAAGCGGATCAGCTACAAGGTCAAGCCCGGGGACACGCTGGGCGGCATCGCCCGCAAACTGGGGGTATCAGTGACGCACTTAAGAAGAGTCAACAATATTCATCACACGAGTCTCATCCACCCGGGCGACAGGCTGTATGCCTACCGCCCCTCCCGATAGGTTGGGATAAAGAACAGGAATGACGCCGCCCGGAAGAATCCCGTGAATCGTCCGCCCGCTAGAAGCTGAACGACACGCTGATCCTGTGGGTGACCTCATCGATATCCAGGGAATCCCCGGCATAGGCATAATCCACGGTGAGGGGATCCAGCCTGAAGCCGGCTCCGGCGGTAAGATCACCGCTGCCCCACCCGGAGTCGAATCCCGTCCTCAGATAGACCTTCCGGGAAAATCCGACTTCCAACCCGACATGGGAATTGGCGCTCAACGAACCGGAGGAGTATTGATCCGCGTCGCCGCGGTGCTCGAAGCGGGTCTCCATGCTCCCGGCCAGGGTGAAGTCCATGTCCCAGCGGGGCAGATCCTGTCGCCAGGCGAGGCCGGGCACCACGGCCGGGGAGATCTGTTCGTTCCTGCCCGTGCTCCAGGACAGATAGGTCGTCGTCAGGTCCTGGAACTTCACTCCGAAATCCAGGTGGCGCCAGATACCCGGGCGCAGCAGGGCCACGTCGGCGCCGATGCCCAGGCTGGAGAAATCCCCCACGCTCTGCCGGATGAACTTGAGGCTGCCGCCGATGCGCCAGTTGCCGAGGTCCTCGCCGTAGGAGACCAGCAGGGCCAGCTCCTGATCGCTCTTGAAACGGATCTGATCCTGCAGGTCCAGGAGCCCCCGCAGTTCGGCGTCATCCACCTCTCCGTCCCCGTTGGTGTCGAGCTGATCCCGCAGATGATCGGTAAAGGGAATGTCGTCGACCCCCAGGCGGATCACCGAAACCCCCACGCCGGCCGATGACCCGCCGAACAGAGTCCAGGTCACGGGCTGGGTGTAGGCGGCGAAATCGCGGTCGATGAGATCGCCGAACCTCTCGGCGTGCATGACCAGGATGGCTCTCTGTGGAAGATTGCCCAGGCCGGCGGGATTCCAGAAGGTGGCCGAGGGATCGTCGGCCACCGCGGTGAAGGCTCCGCCCATGGCCAGGGCCCGCGCACCGCCTCCGTTCTCCATGAAGGCTCCGGCATACTTCGTGGCGTGGGCGGGGCCGGCAGCCAGCACCGCGCAAATCAAAAGGGCCGTGATCCATCCGAGGCGTCGGCCCCCAGGCCGAAGCTGTTCCTTGTGCCGCATATCTGTCTCGCTCACCAGGGGTTTGCGTAAGGAGTGACAACGAACTCTTGTCAGCATTATAGGTGATTTCCTTTCCACTGAAAAGTGCCGGGTCCGCTGAATACCCACCTCATGAAATCCGGTAGAGCTTCAACTTGCGGTACAAGGTCCGTTCACTGATCCCCAACTTCGACGCGGCGAGCCGCCGATTTCCGCCGCAGGCGCGCAAGGCGTTTTCGATGAGGGTTTTTTCCGCGGTCTGGAGGTCTCCGCCTTCGGTCATGGGCAGGGGGCTGAAACCGCCCTGATCGGAAAAGGTCTCCACCACGCGCCCGTCGGGAACGACCTGGCTCCCTCCGTGAGGGGGCCAGCTGCCCCCTTGGCCGTTTCCCGCACCGGACCTCAGCAGCATCTCCTTGATCTCCCGCACCTCCTGCCTCAGTTCCAGCAGGGCCGAGGCCAGCATCCCGGGATCGAGATCCTGGTAGGGGGTGAATTCCAGGGGTACGGGCAGATAGGAACCGGTACCGGCGATGCGGCCGCCCGGCTGGATCTCCCGGGGCAGATCCATGCTGTCGATCAACCCGCTCTGCTTGAGCACGACCGCCGAGCTGACCGCGTTCTTGAGCTCCCGCACATTGCCGGGCCAGTCGTGTTCCAGGAGGGTCTGCTCGGCAGCCCTCGTGAACCCCCTGACATGAAGTCTATGCCGCTCGTTCTCCTGCTGAAGGAAAGCCTCGGCCAGGACCAGGATATCCTCCCTTCGTTCCCGCAGCGGCGGGGTCTCGATCACCACCACCCGCAGCCGGTAATAGAGATCCTGACGGAACTGGCCCCGGGCCACGGCCGTCCCCAGGTCGCGATGGGTGGCGGCGATCAGGCGGATGTCCGTGTGGAGGGTCGCGCGTCCGCCCACGGGAGTGAATTCACCTGTTTCCAGAGCCCGCAGGAACCTGGTCTGCATCTCCAGGGGCATCTCGGCCACCTCGTCCAGGAATAGCGTGCCGCCATCGGCCCTCTTGAAGACCCCGGGATGATCCTTGACGGCGCCGGTGAAGGCACCGCGGACATGCCCGAAGAGTTCGCTTTCGAGCACGCCCTTGGACATGGCCCCGCAATTGAGGCTCACGAAAGGTCCCTTCTTCCGGGCGGAATTGCGGTGGATCGCCTGGGCGACCATCTCCTTGCCCGTGCCGCTCTCTCCCAGGATCAGCACGTTGACGTCCAGGGGAGCGCTGTGGGCGATCATGGCCAGCATCTCGCGGATGGCCCTGCTCCGCCCTATGATGCCGCTGTTGCGGCGCACCGACCGCAGCTGCAGGGCACGGACCACGGACTGGGCGATCTCCTCCTCGTCGGCGCCGGCAGGAAGAATGTTCAGGATACCCTCGGCCATGTCCAACTGCAGGGCATGGGGATCGATGTCCCCGATCAGGACGAGATCCGCGTCCGTGTTCAGGGACAGGAACTTCTTGATGACATGCCGAAAACGGGGGTAATCGCGGGTATCGAACAGGAAAACGGCGACCTTGCCCAGACTGACACGGGCCAGGGCTTCAGCCGGGGAATCGAACAGGAACAGTTCACTGTCCGGCAGTTCCCATCCGGAAGCGGCCCCCATCAACTTTTGCCTGCGGGTGAGCAAAACGACGGACTGCACAGCTATCTCCCAACCCATGAAACCAGAAAACGTGTCATTTTGGCAGAATAACCCCGTCGGCGATAAATGCCAGAAAAAACCTGCCGGTCATGACAACCGGCAGGTTACCGAGGAGCTTAAGAGGATTTCAGCCGAGATCCATGAAGGCGGACGCCCGAGCTATCTGGTCATGCATTTCTGGCAGGCTTCTTTCCACCTGCTCCACAGTCAACCCTGCGTGCTGGTGCAAAACGGAGGCGTCGCAGACAACGGGGTCGAAACCCAGATCGGAGCGGCAGGGCTCGACGGTGTTGGCCAGATAGTCCGCCAGGGAAACCACCGCCACCGCCAGGTCCTCTCGCCCTTGGACAGGATTACCGTCCAACTGCTGGTGATGTTCCGCGCAGCTGCGCGTCAGCACCGCCGGGAACCGCCAGGAACGTCCGAAGGCCTCACCCAGGACACCGTGGTCGAACCCGAATTCCTCCGTCTCGACCTCGGTCAAGGTCCGGCCGGTTTCAGCCCGCCTGGCGATGAGACGCCAGTACTTGTCGGGTGCATGGATTTCCAGCACGAACTTGCCCATGTCGTGCAACAAGCCTGCTGTGAACAGTTCCTCGGGCTCCGGATAGCCGGCCAGCTTGGCCAAGAACTTGCTGACTGCTGCCGTCACCACCGAATGCCGCCACAGTTCGCGGTAATCCAGTCCCCCCTTGGCCACCGCTACGGCCGACATGACGCTGGTGGCCACGGACACGCAGATGGCGACCTGCCTGACCGTCCGGTAACCAAGCACGGCCACGCAGCGTTGGATGTCGGTGATGTCGCCCCGGCTCGAATAATACGGGGAATTGGCAAGTCGCAGGATCCTGGCCATCAAGGGGGCATCCAGCCGCACTACCTGACTCAAATCTGCAGGCCCGGAATCGGGATCATCGAGAACCTTGAGGATTTCCATCAAGGTCTCGGGGATCGAAGGCAGGTCGTCCACTTCCAGCAGCAGTTTCTGCAGCTTGGCCTCGGTTTCCTCAGGTGAATGCAGAACGGTGGTGGTCATTGCTTGTTCTCCCTCAGACAAAAATTTCCATTTCCGTTTCCAAAGTCGTCCTGACCAATTCAGCAGTGCGCTCGAAGGCCTCCCCCGGCAGGCCGAGAATGCGGTTGGCCGGACAGGTCAGCAGATCCAGGTCCGGATCATCCACGAAGCCGATCCCCATCTTGTGGCAAAGCCTGTTCCCCAGGTCCAGCAGGACCAGCAGCATGGAGTCGCTGTCGAAGGCGGCAGGGTCGTGATGGTGTAGAATGACATCCTCGAGGAGTTGGGAAAGCTTCCACTTCTGGATCAGCAGAGCCCCCACGTGAGCATGGTCGAAGCCCAGGATCTCCCGTTCCGTCAGATGGAAGGACCGGTTCTGGTTGTAGACCACCTGGACGATCTCGTCGAATTCCCGCGGCGCCTTCTGGTTCAGGACCAGCTTGCCGATGTCGTGCAGCAGGCCGGCCAGGAAGGCCTCCTCGGTCAGGTTGGGCGCGTACTCGGCTGCCAGGATCCTGCAGGCGAACGCTGCTCCTATGGAGTGCTCCCACAGCAGTCGTTCCTTCAGGCCCGTACGGGAGGAATTGGTGTTGTAGAGATTGCGGGCGGCGCTGGTGACCACCAGGCTGCGGATGGAATTGAACCCCAGCATCACGATGGCCTCGGTAAGGGTCTTGACGCGGCGGCTGCAGGAATACATCGCGCTGTTGGCGATCTTCAGGATGCGCGCCGTCATGGCCTGATCGTCGGCGATGACCTGCTGCAACCTTTGCGCCGAGGTATCGGGGTCCGAGGAAAGCTCAAGCACCTTGGCGGCGACCTGGGGCATCGCCGGCAGGTCCCGGGTGGTCATGATGATTTTGCGTAGTTTTTCCGCCACCTTGGC
>CAYPVD010000011.1:0-26857 GCA_964414055.1 uncultured Fibrobacteraceae bacterium | reverse complement strand
CAGGTAGAGATTGCCCTCGTCGCCGAAGACCGCGTCGGTGATGAGGCCGAAGAAGTCCTCGCCGTCCTCGCCCCCCACGCGCCACAACTCTTCCAGGTTCACATCGCGGCGGCCCTGGGCCGCCTCGGCGGCGTTCTCGACCCACAGGACCCCGTCCTTCATGACCTCGCCCGCGGCGGTTGCGGCGGGAATCGCCAGGGCCACGCTCAACATGCACATCAAAAACATCATCCTGGCCTTCATGGTCGATCCCTTTCTTCGCGCCGCCGTGGAGCGGCCATGCAGGACCTCATCACCTGACTCGAATCTTCCCTACGCAATACAACACGTGAAGTTGCCGCCGGGCCCCTGAGAACCCGGCGGCATCTGCAGAGGATGCTTCCCCTGACAACCTGCTACTTCAAGACCGCGACTTTGCCCGTGCTCGTGCCGCGGGCGGTCTCGAGCACCACCAGGTACACACCCGACGACACCGGCCGGCTGCCGTCATCCATGCCGTTCCACGGCACCTCGTGCAATCCGGCCCGCTGGATTCCATCGACGAGAGTCCGCACCAGGCGGCCCTTCAGATCTACGATCTTCAGGTTGACCTGCCCCGTCGTCGGCAGGTGATAGCTCACCGTGGTGCGCGGGTTGAACGGATTCGGATAGGTGTTCAGCTCCAGCAGGGGCACGACCGGCAGGCTCACTCCCGACAGGGGGTGCTGGTGGCCGAAGTGCTGCTGGAGAATGGACACGTCCACCAGGTCCACGATTCCGTTGCCGTCGAAGTCGAAGCAGCCGTCCGTGCTGCCCATGTGCTGGTTCATGAGGTCGACGTCCGCCTGGTCCACCTTGCCGTTGGCGTCGAGGTCCACCGACATCACCCTGATGGGGCCGGCGACATAGGTGCCGCAGGCCATGATGTAACCGTCGCTGCAGCCGCCTCCGTTGCCGACGTTCGCCGCCGCATAGGAAATGGCGCCGTTGCCCAGGGGATCGGTGGGAACATCCCCCCCGAACCATCTGCTCTCGACCATCATGCCGTAACGGTCGGGCGGCAGGTCGGCCACCGGCATGCCCGAGACGTACTGCAGGGCGGGGTTGACGATATTCATGTCGCCGGCGGGACAGAAGACGGCACAGGGGACCGTGGCCTTTTCGCCGCCGGTCTCCTGGCAATCGTCCACGCCGTCGATGGGCTCGCCAGTTTCCTTCTCCTTGACCTCATCGGTCGTGCACTGCGGCACGCAGAGCTTGCCCGGGTGACAGTTTGAACTTGGATACCGGGATGCGGTCCCGTTGTTGCCGTTGAAAACCAGACCTGCTCCACCGTTGCCGCCGGTGGCGTTGGCCGGGCCGGGCACACCACCGCTGGACGGGCCGTTGCCGTCCCCGCCGTTGCCGCACGCCCCGGCCGACGCAATAGCAAAGCCGCCGTTGCCGCCATACTGGGATCCGCGGCCTCCATTGCCGCCGGTAGCCGTGGCTGCACCACCATTGCCGCCATTGTGCGGATTGGGCTGCGGAGGACGGCAGCAATCAGGTGCTCGCCTCCCATAACCACCCCGGGCGATTGCTGCACCGCCGAAACCACCAATATTAGGAATCCCTATTGTCGGAGCATTGCCACCATCACCTCCGGTAGCCGTCCCGTTGCCGCCGCTGCCGCTGGGCGCGCCACCCTTGCCACCATAGGCCGTGGCCTTTCCACCATCGCCCGCCGAGGACGCCGTATTCCATCCGATGGAGAATGGCCCGATGGACACACCGACGGTCTTCAGGTCTCCGCCCTTGCCACCAGTGGCAACGGCGTCTCCGCCGTCACCTCCAGGGGGGCCCGGCAATCCACGTGCAAAAGCATCCGACCCCTTACCGGGATTAACCCAGCCGGCGCCACCGGCATTGCCGGTGACGGTCACCGTGGCCGGCTTGGCCCCGTTGGGGCGGAAGCAGTCGGGGGCCTTGTCGAAGGATTTGTCCAGCGGGAGTCCATTGTCGCCCCCGATGGCTTCCGTCGTACCGGCGTTGCCGCCGTGGCCGCCGCCTACGATCTGCAGTTCTTCCGGAGTCAGGATCATGTCGCCGTTGGCGTCGAGGAAATAGGGATCCACGAACAGGGAACCCGAGTTGCCGCCTGCGCCGCCCTGGGCCTCGGCGCCACCGCCGGGACCCAGGACCACACCTGCATCCTCGGGCCCGCCGTTGCCGCCTGTGGCGGTCGCGTTGCCGCCCGCGCCGCCATCTCCGCAGTACAACAGATCCTGAACCAGAGGCAGACCGAACGGACCGCCGGCCGCGTAGACGATGAGATCTCCGCCGTCGCCGCCGTCGCCGGCGATGGCCGTGGCGTCGCCTCCGGGTTCTCCGGGAGCCGACGCATCCGCTCCGACGGCCACGGCGCTGCCGCCCTGACCCCCGTTGCCGGAATGGATCGTCGCCGAGGGCAGGATGTTCAGGGGCGCATCATGGGTCATGACCACCGTGCTGCCGCCGCGGCCGCCGTGGCCGGCATGAGACACCTCGCCCGTCGGCATATCCATACCGTGCGCCCCGTCACCGGCTACGACCATGCCGGCCATGGTGACCTCCGACCGGGACAGGATCGTGATGACGGGTGCCATCTCGCCCGGAGCGAAACCCGGCGCACCGATCACCGCGCCGTCTATGGTCACCGGCCCGACCGACAGGATCGTGAAGTCGCTTTCGGCGGTCAGCGTCACGTCGGCGGGAATCAGTACCTCGCTGGCCATGATCACTCCCGAAACCGGCATGGAACTGACCGGCATGAATGGATCCGCCGCCATCGTCTGCACCTCGAACGGAACCGCGAGAGACCAGTCGCCGATGGGAATCCCTCCTTCATCGAGGGCGCGCCCGCGCATCTCGTAGTTGCCGGCCAGGGTCTGGTCCGGCAGGACCAGGGGGGCCGCCACGTAGTCGCCGGCCAGGAAATCCGGGATGTAGATGGTTGTGGGCGAGGGGCCGAACAGTTCGATCTCGTATGCGAACGCATCGACCGTATCGGCGTAGACGACACGCTGGAGTTCCAGGAGGGTCGGCGGGTTTTCCAACGGTGTAGGGGTTATTAAAACGATATCGCCAGGCTCGGGTTTCAGGATCGAGGTCCCAACCTGGGCAACCAGGGAACCGGGAACCCCCAAAGCAAGGACCAGGATCAACAGCGATAAAACCCCGCTTCTCAACCGGCGGGTTCCCGGTCTGGAAATCCCCAACGTAGACATGTCCATCCTCCTTTGGGTGGGTTGACTGCGACGGATCGCAGGATTACATGAACAGTTGTTTGCGTTACCGGGGGAGTTCTTACACTGATCTTGCGTGGGAAAACGATCCGTCGGATATCACCAGGGAATTTGACGAGGATGAGTTCATGGATGCGGTGGAGGGCGCCTGCAACAACCACAGGGATGAACCCGGGCGTTCGGGGGATGGTGGCACGGCAAAATATTGCCGTCGGGCCCATACTGGTCATACCTCCCGGGTACGACCTCCCTGTACTGCTCTCCCTGCAAATTTTCCAGTCTACCCCCTTCATCGGGGGACAACCTGTGTATTAAATCACATTTTCATTATTATCGAAAACGGGGGGGGTTGTCAAGCCGCTCCCCGGTCCTCAATAAATCGCGCCTGAGAAATCGTGTCGGGCACGGCTGTCCCGAAAACAGCACCGGTTGGTTCACGCCCCGAAGAAGTTCAGGGGATCGTAATCCCCCGCATCCTCCCCGTAAGTGTCCACCTCGCCCTCGCTGATGATGAAGGTGGCGTGGGTGCCGAAGACGCGGCTGAACTCCACCCGACGCACCGGATGGCTTCCCACATGCAGTTCCAGGGCGGCCAGGCTGTCGTCGCTTGCCGAGGTCAGATCGGCATGACACAGCGGACAATAGAACGTGATCGTCTCGCCCGGATGCAGATGCTTCTCCAGGCTGGAGTCGCACAGGTACTTGTAGTTGCCCGGCTGGGGACTGAGCAGCACCAGCCCCTTGGCCTTTCCCATGTCGGCGATCAGCAGGATCTTGACGTTGGGGTTCAGCACGCCCTGGCAACGAGGACAGACGAATTTGTTTTTCATCGCGGCGACCTCTTGAAAAACCTGCAGCCTCAAACCCGGATGACCCGGGGATTATGAACGATTTCGTCGTCCTGTCACAAGGGGAGATCCTGAATAATCATTCCGCTTCAGTGTCTTCGTGGCGGGAAGGGCACTCTCCGGGCAGTTCCCCCAGGTCCTGGAGGGTCTGTTTCCCCGCCAGGGGACAATCCGCGCTGGAGGCACAGCCTGAGCACATCTTCTTGGCGCGCACCGCACGGACGATCGAGCGGACGGCCCACACCGCCGCCAACAGCACGATGACCCCTACCGCCAAAGCATCCCAGCTCAGATTACTCATGCGGCACCTCCCAACCCCAGCAGCATCCCCCCGTGGAAGACGATGAAGACCACGATCCACGCCAGCAGGGTCAGGCCCAGGTTCTGGGCCACCGCCCACTTGAGGGAGCCGGTCTCCTGCCGCGTGATGGCGAAGGTGGCGATGCAGGGTGTGCTGATGAGGGTAAACAGCATGATGCAGAAACCCACCAGCGGCGAGTAGCGCTCGCGCAACTTGGTGCGCAGCACCTCGGAAGTCTCGTCCACCTGCCCCACGGCGAACACGATGCCCATCTGGGCCACGAACAGTTCCTTGGCCGGCAACGCCCCTACCAGGGCCGTGCCGATGCGCCAGTCGAAACCCACCGGCCGCAGCACCGTTTCCAGCACACGGCCCACGCGTCCGGCGATGGAGTAGCTTAGCTCGGCCGACTGGATCTGGGCCGGATCATGCAGATCGCCGAAATGGGTGTCCGCGGCGATGGATGTCTTGTCGAAGCCCGCGGGCACCACGTAATCGGCCGGCGGCTTGGGATAGAAGGTCAGGAACCACATGATGACGGCGGCGCCCAGGATCACCGTGCCGGCCTTCCTGAGGTACAGCTTGGCCCGCGTCCACATCTGCATCAGCAGGCTCCCGAGCGTCGGCAGCCGGTACGGCGGCAGCTCCATGACGAACGGGGTGTTCTCGCCGCGGAACAGGGTGGCCCGCAGCAGGCGCGCCCCCACCAGGGCCAGCATGATGCCCGTCACGTAGATGACCCACAGCACCGGCCCATGCCACTTGGCCGGGAAGAACGCGGGAATCATCAGGGCGTAGATGGGCAACCGCGCCCCGCAGCTCATCAGCGGCAGCACCATGATGGTGATCAGGCGATCCCGGCGCGATTCCAGGGTGCGGGTGGCCATGATGGCCGGCACCGTGCAGCCGAACCCGATCAGCAGGGGGATGAAGCTCTTGCCGTGCAGCCCCACCTTGCTCATGAAACGGTCCATGATGAAGGCCGCCCGGGCCATGTAGCCGGTGCCCTCGAGGATGGCGATGGCCATGAACAGCAGCACGATGTTGGGCAGGAACACGATCACCCCGCCCACGCCGCCGATGACGCCGTCCACCAGCAACGAACGCAGGGGGCTCGTGCTGCCGGCAGGCCAAAAACCGTCGATGAACCCGCCTAGGGCGGTGAAGCCCCGGTCGATGAGGTCCATGAGGGGGTTGCCCAGCCCGAAGGTCAGGGTGAACGCGCCGTACATCAGGGCCAGGAAGATGGGCACGCCCCACACCGGATGCATGGTCCAGCGGTCGATGCGGTCGCTGAAGGTCGGCCCGTTGTCGCCGATCTGGGACAGGACACCGTCGCACAGGGCATGGATGGTCTCGTAGCGCTTGGACGCCAGGATCGTGTCGGGTGTCTGCTCCGGGTTGGCCGCGGCGAATTCCTCGGCGATGCGCGAGACCTCCCGCCGCACCTCCGGGTCCGGAATCTCGTCCAGCACGGCCGGATCCTGTTCCAGCAGCTTGACGGCCCGCCAGCGCGCGGCGTCCTCGTCGGGCAAGAGGGCCAGGATCCGCTCCAGGAACGGCTCCACCTGCTTGCCGTAGTCCACCTGCACCTTCCCGCTGCCGACCTCCAGCCTGGTCAAGGCCTCCGGGGCGGGACCGGACTTGCGGCAGATGTCCGCCGCGCCCGGAAGGGAGATCCCGTGGATGGCCACCTTGGCCACTGTGGCGATGAGATCGTCCATCCCCTGGCCCCGGTTGCCCACGGTCAGGACGATGGGCACCCCCAGGCGTCGGGCCAGCAGGTTGGTGTCGATGCGCAGGCCGCGGTCCCGGGCCACATCGGCCATGTTCAGGACCACCACCACGGGCAGACCGATCTCCAGCAGCTCCGTGGTCAAGAAGAGGTTGCGCTCCAGGTTGGAGGCGTCGACCACGTCGACCACCACATCGGGCTTGTGGTTCAGCAGGAAATCGCGGGCCACCAGTTCCTCGTCCGAGAAGGCGGTCAGGCTGTAGGTGCCGGGCAGGTCGTAGAGTTTCAGGCTCCAGTTGCCGCGGCGGACCATGCCTTCCTTCCACTCGACGGTCACCCCGGGGTAGTTGCCCACGTGCTGATGGGCTCCGGTCAGGCTGTTGAAGATGGTGGTCTTGCCGGAATTGGGATTACCGGCCACGGCGACGGTGATGGTCCTGTCGAGGGTGCTTGGCATGGGGTGTCCTACTCGACTTCGATTCGCGAGGCCATGCCCCGACCGATGACCACGCGGCTGCCCTTGACCGCGATCACGAAGGGTCCGTGCCCCGAATTGCGGATCACTTCCAGCTCCGTGCCGGGCAATAGGCCCAGAGCCGCCAGGCGGCCCCTGAGCTCATGACCCCCGTCCACGGCCCTCAGAACGGCCCTGGTTCCCTCCTGCACTTTGGTCAACGGCATCATTTTTCCTCCGCGGGCGGACATTGGACCTGCCCGCAAAAAAATCCCTGTTCCTCATCCCAACGAACGTCGTTGAGGGGACACTGGTCGAAATACTCCACGAACTTCAACAGACGATCCAGGATGGGACCGCTGATGCCGTGCTCCATGCGGCAGGCGCCCTCGTCGGCCTCGTCCTCGTCCAGACCCAGCACCCGTGTCAGGAAGGCCTTCAGGGTGGCGTGCTTCTTCACCACATCCAGGGCCAGGCGCCGGCCGGGATCGGTCAGGGTGATCACGTCGTAGGGCGCGTAGTTCACCAGCTCGCGCTCGGCGAGCGCCCGCAACGCCTGGGTCACCGAGGAGTTCTGGACCCCCAGGGCCTGGACCAGATCCTTGGCCCGTGCCGCGCCCTTGGCCGTCTCGGTGTGATAGATCGCCTCGAGATAATCCTCGAGACTGGCGCTGATCCGCGTTTCCGGGGTCATGGCTTCATTCCTCCTGGAGAAATGATAACCACATTTGTCCAGGATGCCAAAAAGTTTTTGTCGGGACTAAAACCACCAATCAAGAATCAAAATTCCGTATGTCTCGGAAATTGTGTCCGGTGTCGGATCGCCCCGGCCGGCTGCCGGTATTCGCGGCAACTCATGGCCCCTCAAGGAACTGCAGGAGACGGGAGGCCTCTTCGGCCTGCCCGGCAAAGGACCGTGCCTTCAGGAGATCCTTGCGGGCCTGATCGGGACGATCCAGCTGCAGGGCGCTGTAACCCAGCAGCAGATAGCCCCGACCGAAATCGGGGTCGGCCTCGACCGCAGCCTGCAACACGGCACGGGCCGCATCCGGTCGGTGGGCGGCCAGCCAAGTGGAGGCCAGGCGTTCCTGGTCCTCGCGCCACAGCCTCACCGAGGATGTATCCCGCTCGGCCACAACCGGAGCCGAGGCCACCGCCCGGGTGTAGCAGCGTGCCGCCTGCAGGGGCACTCCGCAGGCTGCGTACAGGTCGCCCAGCCGGCGCAACCGATCCGCGGGCAGGGGCTCGAGATAATCGGCCACGGTCAGATAGACCGCCCCGGCCTTGTATTGCTGCCGAGAGGAGGCGTACTCGGAGGCCAGGATCCACGCCCGGGGATCCGAGGCGAAATCCTCCACCATGCCGTCCAGCAGGGATGCGGCGGCGCCCGGCCGGGTGCTCTCCAGATCAGCGGCGATCAGGGCGCGGTACCAGTCCAGTTCCGCCCGGGAGCGATGGTCGCGTATCAGGGATGCAAGGACCGCCACCGCCTGATCCGCCTTGCCGCCCAGCAGCAGGCACACGCCCTGATAGTGGAGCAGCTCCGGATCAGGTTCGGGCGTCAGCCCCCAGCCCCGGCCGAAACCCTGGGCGGCCAGGATGTAGCGCCCCTGTCCGTAGGCCGTCTCCCCCAGCTTGAGCCAGGCCCGGGCGAAGCGCGGTTCCCGTTCCACGGCCCGCTGAAGATCCGCCAGGGCGGAATCCGGCTGATCCAGGGCCAGACGATCCAGGGCGCGCTCGAACCGCAACAGGTGATGATCCCGCCCCGGATGTCCGGTGAGCCAGTCGTCCAGGACCCTGGCCGCGCCGACGGCGTCCCCTTCTTCCCGCTTCGTGCGGGCACGCAGCAGCACCCGGCGGGCACGGTCGGGCATATCCGCACCCGACTCGATCTCCGCCTGCACCTCGGCGCGGTCCTCGGTGGCCGCACCGGCAGGCAGGCCCATACATACCGCCAGGCCCAGCACCAGGCACGACAGGACCAGCAGCTTCTTCATGGTGCTTCGTTCATGGTGAACACGACACGTGTGATGACCCATGAGGGCACGGCGCGACCCTCGATCAGGCCCGGCGAGAACCGCCAGTGCGGCACGGCATCCAGGGCCGCCTGGTCGAAAACCCCGGGCGGCCGGGCCTCGAGGATCTCCACCGACCCCACCGAACCGTCGGGCTGCACCAGCAGCTTCACCTCCACATAGCCCTCGATGTTCCGCTGCCGGGCCTTGAAGGGATAGACCGGCGGGGTGCGCACCTTGGCCCGGGGCGGCTCGTCCAGATCGCCCTGGGCGAAGACGAAGTTCTCCAGTTCGGGCTCCCCCTGCCACAGGGATGGGTCCAGCTTCACGCGCACGGCGCGGAGATCGGGCATCTCCGGACGGGGCCGGGCCAGTTCCGGCGTGAAATCCATGCTGGGTGGTGCGGGAGGTTCCGCAGGCGGCGGGGGCAGCGGTTCGGGCTCCTCCTGCTCGGGGCGACTCAGGGTCACCAGGTTCACCGGCACCGGGTTGATGGCGGACCGTTTGACGGGCCTGTCGCGGGCCAGCAGCGCCGCTCCGGTCAGCAGGATCAGGTTGAGCAGCACCGCGCCCAGCGCAGCCGGCACCAGCAACCAACCCCCGCGCGACGTCATTCGATCCCCTCCCGGCCGGCGGCCAGGCTCACCGAGCGGGCCCCGGCCAGGCGGCACTGGTCCATGGCCCTTACGACCACGCCGGTGCTGCTGTTCTTGTCTGCCACCACCACCACGCCCGCCTCGGGATCCTCGGCCAGGGCGCGTTCGATGAGCCCGCGCACGCTGCGCACGTCCACCCTCTTGCCCTCGAAGTAGATGTGACCCTCGGCGCTGACGCCCAGCATGATGGTGGCGTGCTCGTTCGCCACGGCCGTCTCCGCGGTCGAGCGCTGGACCTCGATGCCCGTCTCGCGCACGAAGCTCGTGGTGACCACGAAGAAGATCAACAGCAGGAAGACCATGTCGATCATGGGCCCCATGTTGATGTTGACCTCGCCGCCCCCGCGCAGGGATTTGCGCACGTCGATCACGCCGCCGCCTCCTTGCCGCCCAGCTGCCGCGCCTTGGCCGCGGCCGCCTCGTCAACCGCGTCCTGCAGCCGCCGGGCCGACTCCCGCAGCCGCCCGCCCATGAACAGGCCGGGGATGGCCACCAGCAGACCGGTCTGGGTGGTGATCAGGGCCACGGAGATGCCGCCTGCCAGGGCCCGGGCGTTGCCCGTCCCGAACATCGCGATGACGTCGAAGGCCTGGATCATCCCCAGCACCGTGCCCAGCAGGCCCAGCAACGGCGCCACCGCCGCCAGCACCGAGATGGCCGTCAGCCGCCGGTTCAGGGTCCGCCGCAGGCGCAGGGCGCACTCGGCCAGGATCTCCCGGTCCAGGTCGGCCCGGCCCGGCAGACCCACCTGCCGCCGGGCGAACACGGCCTCCAGGCGCGCCGCCGGCCCCGGTCCCCGCCGCCAGGCCGCGAACTCGCGCCACCGGTCCAGGATCAGGGTCCACATCACAACCGAGACGGTCAGCAGCGGGATCATGATCCAGCCGCCCTGGGCCAGATAGGTGCGGACCTGCCAGAAGATCTCCGTCACCGGCCGGCCTCCTCCAGGGCTCTCTGCTTCTGGATGATGTTGGTCAGCTGGACGGCCTTCTCCTCCATGTCGCCGATGAGGTGATCGGCCCGCCGCGAGATGTAGGCGTGCAGCAGCATGATGGGAATGGCCACGGCCAGACCCAGCTCGGTGGTGATCAGCGCTTCGCTGATGCCACCGGACATGAGCTTGGGATCGGAAGTGCCGAACAGGGTGATGACCCGGAAGGTGTCGATCATGCCCGTGACCGTACCCAGCAGTCCCAGCAACGGGGCCACCGCCCCGAGCACCGCCAGGATGGCCACGCCCTTCTGGATGCGCGGCAGCTCGTGGAGGATGGCCTCCTGCAGGATGGTCTCGAGGGTGCCGCGGTCCTCGTCGCGGGCTTCCAGTCCGGCCCGGATCACGTGGACCACCGGCAGGTTGCGACCGGCGTGCTCCCGGACGATGCGCTCGCAACCCTCCCAGTCACGGGCCTCGGCCAGCTCGTTCACCCGGCCCATGATGCGGTCGGTGTTGCCGTGCATCCGGCGCAGGAACACCATGCGCGAGATGACGATGCCCAGGGCCGCCAGGGCGATGAGGAAGATGGGCCAGACCACCGGGCCGCCGGCGCGGACCTGGTCCCAGAATCCGGTGTGGAAGGTGAGCTGCCTGAGGGCCGAACCGCCGCTGATGTCCACGGGCAGGTCATCCGTTTTCCCCTCCAGGTACTTCGCCAGCTTGCCGCGGATCCGGTGCGACGGCAACGAGGCCAGGGCGAACAGCTGTTCCTTGTCCGGCGACCAGTCCAGGAAGCCGATTTCGTCCGGCGTGCGGTACACCGAGGTGAACTTGCCCACCTGCAGCACCCGACCGGTGATCTCGTGCCCGTCGCGACCGACGAAGGCCTGGTCCTGCAGGGTCACCTGGCCCGACCGGCGCATCTCGTCGAAGAACACGCCGGACATGGCCGTGATGTCGTCCAGGTCGGGGAAATAGCCCTCCTGCAGCAGGCCGCGCACGGTCTCCAGGCGATCGGGCCGCCCCGCGCTCAGGGGCGAGGCCTTGAGCAGGGATTCCAGCTCGCGCGCAGCCACGCGCACGTTGCCCGAGATCTCCTTGAGACCCAGCTCTCGCCGGCTCCAGGCCGCTTCCAGTTTTTCCTGCTGCTTCAGGCCGTCCTTTTCACGCCGGTCAAGGTCCGCCAGCTCGGCCTGCAGATCCTTTTCCTCCTGTTCCTTGCGCGCCACCGCGGCCCGCAGGCTGTCGCGGTCGGCGAATATGCGCTGCTCGGCCTGCCGGGCCTCCGTCAGGGCGGACCGGCGATCCTCCCGGGCCTTGCGGGCCGCCTCGCGGATGTCCTGGGCCGGCGCGGGCCGGACCGCGGCCAGGCAAAGAACCACTGCTAAGATCGCCGATAGAACCGGGCTCAAGGAGCGCCTCATGGCGACACCCCCTGCCCGGCCTCGATCCTGCCCACCGGCAGATCCGTCAGCTCCACCGGCCGTAGCCGTGCGGCCATGTCCATGGCCAGGGAGATGCGGCGGCGCTCCCGGGCATCCAGGGCGACCCACTGCGACCGGCCCTGGTCGTAGACGCCGCCCTCCTTGCGGTCCGGCGTCATCCAGAACAGGGCCACCCGCCCCAGGCGCAGGATGTCGGCGTACACCGGCTCACCCGCCACGGTGATCCTGTCCTGGTACACCTCGACGGTGGAACCGTACCCGGTTTCCACCTGCAGAGCCTCCAGCAGACGGCGCAGCTTCTCGGCGGGATCCACATCGGGCCGGGCCAGGTCCTCGCGCAGGGTCTGCAGGCGGAAGGCGCGCTCCTGGGGCAGGAACGGCAGGCTGCCGCCGACCTCCTGTTCCAGGCGTTCCAGGATGACCTGCAGGGTGTCCTGCAGGCTGCCCTCCAGGCGGTCGGCCTCGCGCAACCTGCGCTGCAGCTCGGCCACCCGCTGTTCCACGGCCTGAACGCGCCGCCGCCGGACATCCAGCCTTTCGGCCAGCCACTTGCTCCTGGATTCGGCCAGGCGGTAGCGCCGGATCAGGTCGTCCTTTTCCCGGGCCCAGGCATCCTGTTGCTGCTGGGTCTGCTGCCTGATCTCCACGGTCCCGGTGACGGTGTCGCGGACCGCCGTACCGGTCTGGGCCCGGGCGCAGCTACACGCCGACAGCAGGAGAACCGCGACCAGCCCGACCGCCCTGGAAAAGGCGACCGACCGGCCGTGTCGAATCGTTCCGGGTGAATTCCAAGCCATGGCCGCCCCGTCAGCCCTCACTCGGTCGAGGGCGCAAATGAGTTGAAGAAGTCCTGGTATTCCCGATCCTGCCACAATCCACCCTCGATGTTCCAGGCGGTCAGCAGGTAGATGTCCGGTCCGCTCAGCAGGCCCCGCACCCACAGCTCTCCCCTGCTGCCGGGCTGGACCGCCCGCACGTCGATGCCCTCCACCTTCTGCCCGCCGCTGAATTCCTTGGCCACCGGGGACTGTTTTCTCACCTCGGCGCCGAACCGCTTCAGCACCTTGCGCACCTGGCGCAGCACCTGGTCCGACCCCGGGTCGCCGCCCTTGCCGTCGGTCAGATTGAAGATGGCGGTAACCGAACACCCTTGGCCCTTGCGGGCGAAACGATCGCAGGAGACCACGAGCACCTGGACCGCTTCCTGACCGGTATCGTCCTCGAGTTCCTGGTCATCGTCGCCGTTGAGCCGCCGGTGGACCTTGGCGCATCCGCCGGGCATCAGGACCTGAAAGCGACCGATGTCTGACTTGTACAGGTATTGATCGTTGTTGCTGGTAACCTTGTTGCCGCTGGCCTTGACGTCCACACCCGATACCTGGGCGCTCACCGGCAGGGCCATGGCACCGCATGACAGCGCAACCATCACCAATATGATTGACCGAACGGACATGGTGTCTCCTTGGTATGCCGGGTCAGGCCAGCAATTCCTCCACCTGGTCGATGAGGGACCCGAACAGCGCGATCACATCCTCCATGGGACCCGGCGTGGCCAGATCCACCCCGCCCAGCAGGATGGTCGCCACCGGATACCGACTGCACCCTGAACGCAGAATGTCCAGGTACTGTTCCCGATCCCCCGGGCCGCCGCCCAGGACCTTGCGCGACAGGGCGACCGCCGCCGCATAGGCCGTGGCGTACTGGTAAACATAGTAGTTGTAGTAGAAATGAGGTACCCGCATCCAGGTCAGCGGGCTGCGCTCCGGATCGAACGCCACGCCCGGCCCCCAGTAGCGGTGCAGCAGCTCCAGGTACAACTCGTTGAGCGAGTCGACGGTGAGGGTCCGCCCCTGCTCCCCCATCTGGTGCATCCGCAGCTCGAACTCCGCGAACATGGCCTGCCGGAACACCGTGTTGTTGATCTGGGACAGGTGGTAATCCAGCAGATAGAGCCGCCGCTGCGGGTCGTCGCTTCGTGCCAGCAGATGATGCATCAGCAGCAGTTCGTTGAAGGTCGAGGCCACCTCGGCGGTGAAGATGGGATAGCTGCCGTAGACGTAGGGCTGGTTGTGGATCGTCAGCCAGGAGTGCATGGAGTGGCCCAGCTCGTGGGCCAGGGTGAAGGTGTCGCCCAGCTGGCCGGACCAGTTCAGCAGGATGTACGGCGGTGTGTCGTAGACCCCGTTGGAATAGGCGCCACCCCGCTTGCCGGCATTCTCGTGGACATCGATCCAGCCGTCGGCCATGCCCTGGCGCACGGTGGCCACGTATTCCTCGCCCAGGGGCGCGAACGCTTCCAGCAGCACCTCACAGGCCTCGTCGTATGTGAACTTGAACTCGCCGCTGGTGAACAGGGGGACCGCCAGGTCGTATTCCTGCAGAGGGTCGAGTTCCAGCACCCGCTTTTTCAGCCCCGTGTAGCGGTGGATGGTCTCCTGGTTCCGGTCGATGGTCTCCAGCAGGGCGTGGTAGACCTCCGGGGGCACAGCGTCCGGATGCAGGCTCGCGGTCAGGGTGTTCTCGTGGCGGCGGGCGCCGGCGAAGAAGACATGGTTCTTCACGTTGGCATCCATGTTGGCCGCCAGGGTATTGCGCACCCCGCCGTATCCGTCCAGGAAGGTCTCGAAGGCCTCGCGCCTCAGCCTGCGGTCCGTCGACTTGATGAACTTGTAGTAGCGGGCCTTGGTCAACACGACCTCGTTGCCGTCCTCGTCGGTGACCGAGCCCAGCTTCAGATCCGCATTGTCGTAGGCGTTGAAGACCTGGGCGGCACCCCGGGCCATGAGCCCCGCCGAGGCCAGCAGCGCCTCCTGCTCGGCCGACAGGGTGTGGGCGCGGGCACGCTGGATGTCATCGAAGTAGTGCGTGTAGATTTCCAGCCCGGGTTCGCGGTCGAGGAAATCGTCGAGGGTCTCCGGATCCAGGGCCAGCAGCTCGGATTCGAACCAGCTCGTGGCCTCGTCGAGGGCCACCGCCAGGGTGCCCGCCCGGCCTTTCCGCTCGAGGTTCTCGCCGATGCGGGTGTCCTCGTCGCTTTTCAGGGAGGCGTACACAAAGACTTTTTCCAGCTTCCGCTGCGCATCGTGAATACAGGTGACGGCGTTCAGCAGGAACTCGGGCCCCTTGGCCAGCGTGCCCTGGAGGGCTTCCAGACCCGGCAGGGCGTCCTGCACTTCCTTGAAGCACCGTTCCCAGTCGTCCCAGTCGGGAAAGATCTTCTCGAGCTTCCACTTGTAGCGGTCCTCGACGGCTTCCCTGGGCACCGGCGCGCCGGTGACCGGCACTCCGGCCGCATGAAATGGTGGTTTCATGATTCGGCGAAACATGGAGTCCTCCCGTTGACGATTCCTGGGCTGTCGGATGAACCGGGCCAGGGGAGGATAAGCCAAGGGGGGACGCATGCCAACCGGGGAGCGCAAAAATGCCTCCGCGGGCCAGGATGCCCGCGGAGGTCGAATTGCCGCCGGATCTCACATCAGGAACACGAGATCCCGTCGTCGGCCAGCAGGCCCAACCTGTCGAGAACATCCATGAGGTTGCGCTTGATGATGGGCTTGACGAGGTAATCGTCGGCCAGGGCATTCGTGGTTTGACCCTGGGTTTCCTGCTTGTCCAGAGCGCTGGTCATCACGATCCGGCAACGCTCGGCCGGAGCAAGACCGTACTCATCCTCCAGGGCACGGATGCCCTGCAGGACTTCCCTGCCGTCGATCCCGGGCATCATGATGTCCAAGCAGACAAGATTGTAACGCTCACCGCTGCTGAGGGTCGAGCGCACCGCAGCCAAAGCCTCTTCCCCGTTGATGGCCATGTCGCAGGTGGCGATGGCTTCCAGGTAGCGGCTGAGCAGGCGGCGGCTGATGAAGTCGTCTTCTACGATGAGAACTTGCATGAACAAAAATCCTTGTCTTGGTTTCCGGAGGAAAGGAAAGCCGAAAACCCGGGCGAGTATCGATCAGATCTATCAGATGGTAGATCCTACCTTTCCTGCCGTGGTTATCGGAGAATACGGAATGGGGTTGAGCTTTATTGTCGTGCCGCGGAAATTGTGTTTACTTCTGGATCATCCCGACCGCTGAACAGATTGGAGAGAACGGCATGGGGCTTCTGGGAACCCTGATGGGCGGCAGCATAGGTTTTTTCCTCTTTGGTCCCCTGGGAGCCATCATCGGCGGGGCCATCGGGTCGAATATCGACGAGAACAGGGGCCAACGCGGGGGTACCGGCCCCAGGGCCGGAATCGGAGGAATCGGCGGGGCCGGCGGTCATCCGCGCCCGGGAATGCGCCCGGGTAGCCGGCCAGGGCGCTTCAACCCCCTGGAGGCCCAGCAGGCGTTCCTGGTGGCCATGATCAGCCTGGCGGCCAAGGTCGCCAAGGCCGATGGGCGGGTCACCCCGGATGAAGTCCGCTCTTTCGACCAGTTTCTCAAGCAGAACCTCAACATGCCCGCCGAAGAGCGGAAAGTGGCGGCCCGGATCTTCAACGAGGCCCGCGACTCCGCCATCCCCGCCGAGGAGTTCGCCCGGCAGATCCGGGAGATCGTCGGCTCCCAGCGGCAGCGCCTGCGGGATCTGGTCACCCTGCTGCTGATGATCGCTCTGGCCGACGGCCGGTTGCACCCGGCCGAGGAGACCCTGATCCGCAAGATCACCCTGGAGCTGGGCCTGACGGATCGGGATTACGAAAACGCCCTCAAGGCCATGCGGCCGTCCGCCTCCCTGGACTGGGCCTACGCCACCCTGGGCGTGTTGCCCGGCGCCGACGAGGCCAGGATCAAGGCTGCCTACCGCAAGCTGGCCAAGGAATACCACCCCGATGTCCTGGCCGGACGCGGTCTCAGCGATGATTTCCAGAAATTCGCGGCGCAGAAGATGAGCGACGTGAACCGGGCCTTCCAGGCCATCCGCGAGGAGCGGGGGTTCTGATGCCCGAGTTGCCCGAGGTCGAGAACGTGGGCCGCGCCCTGCTGGAAAGCCTCCAGGGCCGACGCCTGACCGGGCTGGAGGTGATGTTTCCGGGCGTGCTGGGCCAGAGCCCCCGCGTCACGCGCCGGGCCCTGCTCGGCGCCCGCCTTACCGATCTGCACCGCCGGGGCAAGTACCTGATCCTGCACTTCCGCCGCCCGGACGGCACCCCGGCCTACCTGATGGTGCATCTACGCATGACGGGCCAGATCTTCATCCTGGACGGCTACATCCCCGACAAGCATGTGCATGTGGTGCTGGATTTCGAGGGGGTGCCGGTCCATTACCGCGACATCCGCAAGTTCGGCCGCCTGACCCTGGTCGAGGATGGCAGGGAGCCCGCCGCCATGGCCCATGTCGGCCCTGACATGCTGACGGTGAAACCTCGCGAGTGGCTGGAGCGCATGGCCCGGCGCCGCGCGCCCATCAAGGGCTGCCTGCTGGACCAGGGCATCGCCTCGGGGCTGGGCAACATCTACGCGGACGAGAGCCTCTTTCTGGCCGGCGTGCACCCCCTGACCCGCCCTTGCGACCTGGACGAGACCACCCTGCGCCTGGTGCTGCGCCGCGCCAAGCAGGTGCTGCGCCTGGCCATCCGTCACGGTGGCACAACCTTCATGAACTTCACCAATTTTCGGGGGAAACCGGGCAACTTCCGGCGCAAGCTGCGGGTGTACGGGCGGGCCGGGCAACCATGCCGGGATTGCGACACGACCCTAAAGAAGATCACCGTGGCCGGGCGCGGCACGGTGTTCTGTCCGGAGTGTCAACGGGTTCCGGCGGGATGATCCCTGAACCCAGAATCTACGGATGCCGGTGGGTTTTTCACCCCTTCAAATGAACTGTATACCGTATAATGGGCGACATTCTCCAAATAGAGGCCAATTTCCGCAGGCCCGGTCCCCCGGGGGGCGTTCCCGCGGACTCATGGCGAATGATTCAAACGCAGGAATCCGGCCGGGGCAGGCCCGCCACGCGGCTGGCTCCCTTGGCCGGACCGGCGGGAAACAGGTTGTAGATGCGCTGCAGGGTCAACCCTGTCTCGCGGCACAGGACACGGATCATGGGCGCCGCACCGTGAGCCGCGTGATACTCGCGCAGGAAATCGATGAGCTTCCAGTGGTCGGCGGTCAGTTCCCCCAGGCCGTCGGCCCTGGCCAGGGCCTCGGCGACCGCCGGCGACCAGTCCCGGCCATCTACCATATATCCCTTATCATCCAGTTCGATCCGGATGTCTTCGTGGCGGAATTCCGGCATCTCGTCCTCCGGGTGTCCAGACATCATCAACAAGGGTACGTCGCAAACTAACGAGGTCCTGCCAATGTTGCAAGCCCTGTCAGGAAGCCGTCCGTCCAAATTCTGTAAAAAAAATCAACAGATGGTTCCTTTATAAAACGTCATATCCTACATATATAACAATCCGTTAGAGCAATTTCACACCGATTCGATATAATATTGTTAAAATTATTGCTTGATCTGACAATTCCTTGACACCATTGAATTATTTTACAGTACCGTCTGGCTGATTTTCGGTTTTGCCACGAAAAGGAGCCCTCATGTCCACCTATGCCCTGCTATTCGACCAGAGCCTGTGTATCGGCTGCGGCGCCTGCGAGCAGGCTTGCCAGTCCGAGCACGACCAGCGTCCGCACAAACCGGACAAGCTGGACCACGAATCCTTTACCTGGGTCGAAGACCTGGGCCATGACCAGTACGCGCGCCATCTGTGCATGAGCTGCGAGAACCCCACCTGCGTCTCGGTCTGCCCGGTGGCCGCGCTGGAGAAGAACCCCCTGGGTCCGGTGACCTGGGACGCCAAGAAATGCATCGGCTGCCGCTACTGCATGATGGCCTGCCCCTTCGAGATCCCCAAGTACGAGTGGCGCAATCCCAACCCCCGGATCCGCAAGTGCGACATGTGCGTGCACCGGGTGAGCAAGGGTTTGCCGACGGCCTGCGCCAGCATCTGCCCCACCGGCGCGACCAACTTCGGCACTCGCGAGGCCATGCTCAAGGAAGCCCACCGCAGGCTCAAGAAGTACCCCGAACGCTACACGGGCGAGGTCTACGGCGAGAAGGAAGCCGGCGGCACGGGCGTGTTGATGCTGCTGTCCAAGTCGGCTGCCGAATCGGACCTGCCGGACAACGTGCCCCAGTACGACATGCCCCACCTGACCTGGAACGTCCTGGAGAAGCTGCCCCAGATCATTCCCGTGTGGGGCGCCTTCCTGGGCGGCATGTACTGGCTCGGCAACCGCAAGAACGAGGTCGCCGCACATGAACTAGAGGAACAAGAGGATAGGGGGCATGACGATGACTGAGCGTAAATTCCCCAAGCTGCATTTCTGGTCGTCATTCTTCATCGTCCTGATGGTTTTCCTGGCGGTGGTGCTGTTCAAGCGCTACACCCAGGGCATCGGGGCCATCAGCAACCTCAACGACTCCATGCCCTGGGGGTTGTGGATCGGTTTCGACCTGCTGTGCGGCGTGGCCCTGGGGGCCGGCGGTTTCACCGTCACGGCCGTGGTCTACATCTTCCACCTCGAGGACTACAAGCCCATGGCCCGACCGGCCGTGCTGACGGCGTTCCTCGGCTACCTCATGGTCATCGCGGCACTGCTGGTCGATCTGGGCCGACCCTGGAACATCTGGCACCCGTTGATCTTCTGGAACCCCCACTCGGTCATGTTCGAGGTGGGCTGGTGCGTGATGCTCTACACCACGGTCCTGTTCCTGGAGTTCCTGCCCCTGGTCCTGGAGCGGTTCGGCTACAACCGGCAGGTGCACTTCATGCACCGCTACCTCACGCCGGGCCTGGTCATCGCCGGCGTACTGCTGTCTACCATGCACCAGAGTTCGCTGGGCACCTTGTACGTGATCGTGCCGGAGAAACTGCACCCTCTGTGGTACTCGCCCATCCTGCCGATCCTGTTCTTCGTCTCGGCCATCACCCTGGGGCTGGCCATGACCAACGTGGAATCGTTCCTCAGCTTCCGCGCCTTCGGCAAGAGGCTCGAGCCCAAGCTGCTGCGCGGCATCGGCCGGGCCACGGCGGTCATGCTCCTGGTCTACCTGGTCATCCGCATCGAGGACCTGATCGTCCACGATTCCCTCAAGTACGCCTTCAAATTCGACATGGCCTCCTGGTTCTTCCTGGCCGAGATCGTCATAGGCGGCATCGTGCCCATGCTGCTGCTGTTCCAGAAACGGATCCGCCGCAGCCCGCTGGCCCTGACCGGGACCCAGTTCCTGGTGGTGCTGGGCATCATGTTCAACCGCATGAACGTGGCGGTGACGGCCTTCCAGCTGGGAACCGGCTCGGACTACCGGCCCCTGTGGATGGAGTTCGTGGTCTCCATGGGCATGATCGCCATCGGCGTGTTCCTGTTCAGCCTGGCGGCCCGGTACCTGCCGGTCTTCCCCGAAGGCCCCTTGACCAACGCCCGGCCCAAGGATCCGTTCGTGGAATTGAAGTAGTGCCGGTGGCCTCGACTGGATGAAGCGGAAGGGAGACGGGACGTGAAACTCACTGTTGCAGGAAAGATGACCGCCATCACGACGGTTCTGCTGGCGGTCATCTTCCTGGCCACCACGGTGGTCAACCTCATCCTGCAGGAGAGGGCCTCGACCCGGATCGTGCGGCAGAACGGGGTACAGCTGGCCGAGACCGCGGCCTCGGTCCTGCGCAACTCCATGCTGAAAAACGACCGCGACAAGATCCAGGAGACCATCGACAACTTCGGCGCCCAGCGCGACATCCAGCGTATCCGCATCTTCAATCGGCAGGGGCTGATCGCCTATTCCACCAAGCACGAGGAGATCGGCGCCATTCTGGACACCACCCAGGCCCAGTGCCTGGTGTGCCACGGCAAGGTCGTCCTGCCCAACTCGCTGCCGCCCGACGAGAGGGCCCGGGTGGTGGACCTGGACGGGCAAACGATGCTGGCGGTGACCCACGCCCTGCTCAACGAGCCCACCTGCGCCACGGCCGCCTGCCACGTCCACGAGGACGAGGGTCCCCTGCTGGGAGTCATGGACGTCGATCTCAACCTGGAGCCTTTCCAGGCCGCCCGGCGCGACATCGCCTGGAGCATGGGGTTGGCGGCGTTGATCGGGATCCTGCTGGCGGTGGTGGTGGTCTATCTCGCCGGACGGGAAATCGTCTTCCGCCGGGTACGCACCCTCATCGACCGGACCGAACGCCTGGCGGCCGGCGATCTGACCGTGCGGGTTCCCGAAGGTCCCCGGGATGAGATCGGCACCCTCGCCCGCACCTTCAACCACCTGGCCCTGGACCTGCAACAGGCGCGCAACGAACTGCTGGAGTGGGGGCGCACTCTCGAACAGCGGGTCCAGGCCAAGACGGACGAGCTGGTGCGGGCCCAGGACCAGATGCTGCAGGTCGAGAAGATGGCCTCGCTGGGCAAGCTGGCCGCAGTGGTGGCCCACGAGATCAACAACCCCTTGGCCAGCGTGGTGACCTACGCCAAGACGGTCGTGCGCCGGCTCAAGAAACAGGACGAGCTCAACGATGAATGCCGGGAGAACCTGACCTACCTGGAGGCCATCTCCGACGAGGCCACACGCTGCGGCAAGATCGTTTCCCAGCTGCTGGCCTTCGCCCGCCGCGGCAACGAGACCCTCGCACCCATGGACATCAACGAAACCGTGGAAAGCGCCCTGTTCCTGATCAACCATCAGCTCGAGCTCAACGGCGTCGAGGCGATCCGCAAGCTGGATCCCTCCGTGCCGCGCATCCTGGCCGACCATAACCAGGTCCAGCAGTTCCTCATGGCCCTGTTCATCAACGCGGCCCAGGCCATGCCCGAGGGAGGAGAAATCACCATCACAACCTCCGCCGCCGAGGGAGGCATCGAGGTCCAGGTGGCCGACAACGGTCCGGGCATGGAACCGGAAGTGGCCCGCCACGCCTTCGAACCCTTCTACACCACCAAGAGCGAGGGGACGGGCGTGGGGCTGGGCCTGTCCGTGGTGTATGGTATCGTCAAGCGTCACGGGGGCCGCATCGATCTGGACACCGCACCCGGTCAGGGCTGCCGGTTCACCATCTTCCTGCCCCATACCCCCCCCGGTGCACCACAGGAGGAGAACTCATGACCCGGACCATTCCCCGCCTGTTGATCGTGGATGACGAGCTCCATGTCCGGGAATCGTTGTCTCACTGGTTCACCGAAGACGGGTATGAAGTCGAGACCGCCTCCAGTGGACAGGAGGCCCTGGCCCTGCTGGGACGCAAGAGCTTCGACGTGATCATCTCGGACATCAAGATGCCGAAGATGGACGGCCTGGAACTGCAGCGGCGGGTCCGCGAGAAGGATCCCAACGTGGCCATCGTCCTGGTGACGGCCTATGCGTCGGTGGACACCGCCGTCCAGGCGCTCAAGGAGGGCGCCTACGACTACCTGGTCAAGCCTTTCGATCCCGAGGAGCTGTCCAAGGTCGTGGCCAAGGCCTGCGAGAAAGTGACCCTGGCCAAGGAGAACACGGCCCTGAAGGAGAAGCTGGCCCAGGCCGGCCCGACCATCGTGACGGGATCGAGCCCGGGCATGAAGAAGGTCCTGGAGTTGGCCGAGATGGTCGCCCCCACCGACACCTCGGTCCTCATCCGCGGCGAGTCCGGTACGGGCAAGGAACTGATCGCGCGCCTGATCCACATGCGCAGCGGCCGCTCCTTCGGACCCATGGTCTCGGTCAACTGCGGCGCCCTGCAGGAAAACATCCTCGAATCCGAACTCTTCGGCCACGAGAAGGGAGCCTTCACCGGCGCGGTGAACCGGCGCAAGGGCAAGATCGAACTGGCCGACGGCGGCACCCTGTTCCTGGACGAGATCGGAGATGTCTCGACCAAGGTCCAGGTGGAGCTGCTGCGCGCCCTGGAAGACCACAAGATCACCCGCCTGGGCGGGAGCCAGGAGATTCCCGTGGATTTCCGGCTGGTCTGCGCCACCAACAAGGACCTGGAAAAGGCCGTGGAGGCGGGGACCTTCCGCGACGACCTGTTCTTCAGGATCAACGTCTTCGCCATCACCATTCCCCCGTTGCGCGAGCGGCCCGAGGACATCCTGCCCATCGCCGAGCATTTCCTGCACCGCTACGCGGGAGCCATGGGCCGGGGGGTCACCGGATTTTCCCGCGAGGTCAGGGATTTCTTCCTGCGCTACCCGTGGCCCGGTAACGTGCGCGAACTGGCCAACGCCATCGAACGGGCCCTGGTCGTCTGCCAGGACTCTGAAATCCAGCTCGAGCACCTGCCTCTGGCCAAGAGCGGGGATCTCGACGACAAGGATGACGAGTCCCAGTCCCTGAGCAGGCTGGAGGAAAAGCATATTCGCCGTGTGTTGAAGCAGAGCGGGTTCAACGTCACCCAGGCGGCCAAGACCCTGGGCATCGACCGTGTCACGCTCTACAACAAGATGCGCAAGTTCGGCATCGAAAGGGAATAGGGGTGGACCAGTGGGGCCTGGAGCTGGTCCGCGTGGGTGCCGTGGCTCCCTCGCTGCTGCGCAGGTTGCGCGGGGACTTGGCGGTATGCCTGGCGCATCCGGTCTGGATCACCGACAGGGAACTCTCACCCCAGGAGGCCTTTTCCAAGGCCCGCCGGCAATACTCCGCGGTCCAGCTGCTGGACATGCTCCAGGATCCGACCCTGCCGCCGAACCAGCGTCGCATCGGCGTCACGGACGTGGATCTCTTCCTGCCCGTGTTCGCCCATGTCCTGGGCAGCGCCCAGTTGAAGGGACAGGTCGGCATCGCCTCGGTTCATCGTCTGCGACCGGAATTCCAGGGCGAGAAACCGGATCCCCACACCCTGCGTCTGCGCATCCTCAAGGAGGTTCTGCACGAACTCGGCCATACTTTCGGGTTGGTCCATTGCAAGGTTCCCTGGTGCGCCATGAGCGCCTCGCTTTTGCCTGAACACGTCGACCTGAAGGATCCGTCCTACTGCGAACCCTGCTGCAAGAAGCTGGGCGTGCCGCGGGACGGGATTCTCTCGTTCTTCCTGAAAGGAGACTCATCATGAGGTTCAACGCTCCCACCCCGGCCCTGCTGTTGTGCGCCCTGGTCGCTTTCGTGCTGCTGGCGGCCTTGCCGTTGACGGCCGAGACCCCGCCGGAGACCGGTCCTGAAACCGTGACCATCGACGGCTTGAGCCACTGGTTCGGCCCGGCCGTGTTTCCCCACGCCGACCATGTCGACCTGGTCGACTCCTGCGCCGACTGCCACCACCACGGCGATGGTCCGGACGACATCAACAGCTGCGACAGCTGCCACGGCGAGGCCTTCGATCCCGCCGAACCGGAAACGCCCCAGCTGAAGATGGCCTACCACCAGAAATGCATCGGCTGCCACCGCACCGAGGAGGCCGGTCCCACCGCCTGCGTCGATTGCCACGAGCGCAAGGCGCTGCCCGAGGGCCCCGAGCTGGGGGAGGGCAGGGTGCCCGAGTAGCCCCGCGGCCGCTCTACCACGCATGACATCAAGACGACCTGCGGGGATCTAGATCCCTCCGGGAGAACGAAAGATCAACAACTTCGCACTGGAGCAATAGAGAAGGGAGGCCGTTATGGCCTCCCTCCTCTTTACGCGCTGAAACCGTGGCTTAGGAAATCTGCGTGAACTCCTTCTCGAACGCCTTCCAGCCTTCTTCGTCCAGGCTGCAGGCCGCACCGACCAGGGGGTGGGCGCCATCGGCGGCCACCGCGCCGACCATCTCGGGGTTGGTCCGCTCGGTCAGGAAATCGGTGAAGCGCTGCACTTCGTGGCCCAGCCAGGAAGAGGCCCTCTCGCCGACCTTCAGGTCGCGCAGGGCTTCGGTGTGCTCGGTGGGCCAGACCTTGGCCAGCCAACCGCGGCCGTAGGGGTCCTGGTGCACGCCGTAGGGCTCGTTGATCGCGTTGTCATTGACCGCCACCACGGTGCCGTCCACCGGCGAGGTGACGTCGATCTTGTGGCCCAGGCGGGTCACGGTGGCCAGATGCTCGCCCTTACGCACCTGGGTGCCGGCGGGCACGATCTCGACCTCGTCCACGAAGCCCAGGGCCTGGCTCAGCAGCTCGTCCATGCCGACCTTCAGCTCGCCCAACTCGGTCAGGCGGGCCCAGCTGTGGTTCTCGCCCAGGAACAGGCCCTTGGGGAAGCGGATGGCCGAGAAGGCGGGTACGGCGGCGGGAGCCTCGACCTCGCCGCGGCGACGCTTGATGTAGAGCTTGAGGGCATCGATGGCGAAGATCGCGACGACCATGAGAATTACCAGAATCGCTGTCATTGTTCTTACCTCCGTTTATGTTCCTTCAGGAACCTTGACCCTTGTCATTGCGTGCGACACTCATCCCATTGCATTAGTGGTGCCAAATATTTAACATAATGAAAACAAATAGGTTATGAGATTTTCAACACTTATGGGGGCCCGAAAATCGTTGAAGAGTTCAGCGCCCAAAAGGGCGAAAAAGGGTATTAACAACTTAACCTGTTTATTATCAGCATGTTAAATGTGTTGAGTTCTTCATCGTATGGTTGTTGTTATTTTCAACGAAAAAGAGGGTGCCGCCGGGGCACCCTCGAAAAGCCGGAAAAAACCGGTAAAAAGACCGATAATTATTTCTTCCCCGCCGCCCGCAGCCGCGCTTCGGCCCGGGCCAGGGCCAGGCGGGCGCGCTCGCGGTCGATATCCTCCTGCATCCCCTCCAGGCGGCGACGGGCGCGTTCGAGGGCCTTCTCGGCCCGCTCGGCGTCGATCTCGCTGTCCTTTTCGCAGGTCTCGACCATGAGGTTGACCACGTTGTCCGAGACCTCGACGAAGCCGGTGCCCACGGCCATGCGCACCTCGCTGCCCAGATCGTCCTTCCTGAGGGTCGCCACACCGGGGATCACCGCCGCCACCAGGGGGGCGTGATTGGCCCAGATGCCGATATAACCAGCCAACCCCGGAATGATGGCCGAGACCGCCTCGCCTTCGTAGGCGGTCTTGTCCGGGGTGACGATCACCACTTTGAAGGACTTGGCCATGGTTTAACCTTCCGCCTGCATCTTCTCGTACTTCTCCAGCACTTCCTCGATGGCCCCGCACATGTAGAAGGCCTGCTCGGGGATATGATCGTACTCGCCGGCCACCAGGCCCTTGAACGAGCGGATCGTGTCCTCCAGCTTCACGTAACGACCCTTCATGCCGGTGAAGGTCTCGGCCACGAAGAACGGCTGCGAGAGGAACTTCTGGATCTTGCGGGCACGCTGGACGACGACCTTGTCCTCGTCGCTCAGCTCGTCCATGCCCAGGATGGCGATGATGTCCTGCAGATCCTTGTAGCGCTGCAGGATGGTCTGCACCTGGCGGGCCAGGTTGTAGTGCTCCTCGCCCAGGATGCCCGGGGTCAGGATCCGGCTGGTGGAATCCAGGGGATCGACGGCGGGGTAGATGCCCAGCTCGGCGATCTGCCGCGATAAGACCGTGGTGGCGTCGAGGTGGCTGAACGCGGTGGCCGGCGCGGGGTCGGTCAAATCATCGGCGGGCACATAGATGGCCTGCACCGAGGTGATCGAACCGGTACGCGTGGAGGTGATGCGCTCCTGCAACTGGCCCATCTCCGTGGCCAGGGTCGGCTGGTAGCCCACGGCGCTGGGCATGCGGCCCAGCAGGGCCGAGACCTCGGAGCCGGCCTGGGTGAAGCGGAAGATGTTGTCCACGAACAGCAGCACGTCCTGGTTCATGACGTCGCGGAAGTGCTCGGCCATGGTCAGACCCGACAGGGCCACGCGCAGGCGGGCTCCCGGCGGCTCGTTCATCTGGCCGAAGACCAGGGCGGTGTTCTCGATCACGCCCGACTCGGTCATCTCCAGCCACAGGTCGTTGCCCTCGCGGGTCCGCTCGCCCACGCCGCAGAACACGGAGTAGCCGCCGTGCTGGGTGGCGATGGCGTGGATCAGCTCCATGACGATGACCGTCTTGCCCACGCCGGCGCCGCCGAACAGACCGATCTTGCCGCCCTTGGCGTACGGAGCCAGCAGGTCCACGACCTTGATGCCGGTCTCGAAGATCTCGTTGGCCTCGCCCTGGTTGGTCAGCTCCGGCGGCGAGGCATGGATGGGGGAGCGCTTGTCCGGTTCCTCCAGGTCGCCCTTGCTGTCCAGGGGCTTGCCCAGCAGGTTGAAGAGGCGGCCGAGGCACTGCTTGCCCACCGGCACGGAGATCGGAGCACCCGTGTCCTCGCCCTTCATGCCGCGGACCAGACCGTCGGTCGAGTCCA
>CAYPVD010000010.1:0-28750 GCA_964414055.1 uncultured Fibrobacteraceae bacterium | reverse complement strand
AGTCCCGCAGACTGTCCAGCCAGGTCGCCCGGGTGCGCAAATCCGAATTCTCCAGAATCCTGGCGTCCCGACCCGCACAAGCCGGGGATGCCGACAGGCTCAGGGCCATCGTGAGCGCGAGAACACCGACCAGCGCGGAAACCTTCCCTGCCTTCATTTTACGACTTCAATCGTGACCATGCTGTTAACTCCAAACTCAAGCCAAAACGGCGTCCTGCCCGGCCAGGATGCCCGGCTCCAAGGGACAAAGACTGATCAGAGGTCGAATGCCAGGGAATAGATCACCCACCGACCCCGATGCCTGACGAAGACCCCGTGAAAAGGGTATTCCTCCCCCGAGGTGAGGATGATCGCCCCGTCCACTTGCAGAAACCTCCTCCAGAGAGGGAAAACACCGAGCTGATGGTACATGTAAAGCGATTTCACCCGGAGCCTATCGTAGTCTCCCCACCAGGCAATGCCCTGATCAAGCACCATCGCGATTTTCTCCTCGAGGGTGGCGCCAGGAAATGCATCGGGCGCCCAGCAGTCGATGGCTCCCGGATAATCCCCGCAGGCCATGCACCTTATGAATCCATCGAGGGAACGGGCGGCGGGTTCGGCCGCGTGCCTGGCCATGGATATGCTCACGGGATAGTACATGACCAGCAGAAGCAGACCCGCCATGAACAACGCTGCCAGGGAGCCGATGATCAGGTATTTCCGCCTGTCTTGCTCCACATCCCCCCCGTGTGTTCCCGGTCGATCCTCAGGAGGCTGTCCGGGCTGTTTCCGGCCGTTGACACGGCCGAGGCCGGCGTAATGGTCAGGACCACTCGGCCGTGATCACCTTGATCATGTTGGTCGGCATCTTGCGGTCGAACGGCACTCCCGCCGTCAGCACCACCGGATCGCCCGGGCTGACGAAACCGCCCTGCAGCGCCTTGCCCAGGGCCACCTTCTCCAGCTCCTCGACCGACTGGGCCAGGTCGATCTCCACCGGCACCGCGCCGAAGGTCAGGGCCATGCGCAGGGCCGTCTCGTGCTCGGGCGTCAGGGACAGTACCACCTGGCGGGGGCGATGACGGGCCACGCGCAGGGTCGTGTTGCCGCTGCGGGTGCAGGTCAGGATGGCGGCGGCCTCGATATCCTCGGCCATCTTCACCGCCCCGTGGGCCACCGCATCGCCGAAACTCAACCGGTGGGCCCCGGCGAAGCGCTCCGTCCAACCCTCGTAGTCCAGCTGCTGCTCGGTGTCGGCCGCCACCCTGGCCATCACCCGCACCGCCCCTACCGGGTGGGCACCCATGGCGGTCTCCTCGCTCAGCATGATGGCGTCGGTGCCGTCGTAGATGGCGTTGGCCACGTCGGTCACCTCGGCGCGGGTGGGCCGCGGGTTCTCCACCATGGACTTGAGCATCTGGGTCGCGGTGATCACGGGCTTGGCCGCCGCGTTGGTGCGCGCGATGATCAGCTTCTGGGCGCGCGGCACCTGCTCCAGGGGAATCTCCACCCCCAGGTCGCCGCGGGCCACCATGATGCCGTCGGCCGCGGCGATGATCTCGTCGATGTTCTCCAGGGCCTCGAACTTCTCGATCTTGGCGATCAGGGGGGTGTCCTTGCCGGCGGCCCGGATGACCTGCTTGGTGGTCTCGAGGTCGTGGGCCGTACGCACGAAGGACAGGGCGACGAAATCCACCCCGTGCTCCAGACCGAACTCCAGATCGGCGCGGTCCTTGGTCCCCAGGATGGGCGCGTTCAGGGTGCGGCCCGGCAGGTTGATGCCCTTGTGGGAGCCCAGCATGCCGCCGCTGACGACCCGACACTTGATGTCCGTGGCGCTGGCCGACTCCACTTCCAGCTCCATGGCCCCGTCCGCCAGCAGGATCGCGTCGCCGGCCCGAACGCTGCGCGGCAGGTCGGGGTAGGTAAGGCCCACCTCGTGCTCGTCTCCGGGCACGTCCCGGTTGGTCAGGACGAACGTGGCCCCCTCCTTGAGCTCGATCTCCCCGGCCGCCATGTCCCCCGTGCGGATCTTGGGGCCGGCCAGGTCCTGCAGGATGGCCACGGGCAGGTCCATCTGCCGGGACACCTCGCGGATGTCCCTGATGAGCTCGGCGTGCTCATCATGGGTGCCGTGGGAAAAGTTCAGCCGGCACACGTTCATGCCGGCCTCCATGAGCCGGGCCAGGACTTCCGGATCCCGACTGGCCGGTCCGATGGTGCAGATGATCTTGGTCTTGATCATGTCGGATGCTCCCTTTGGCGCTGACCGCCAGGGTCAGTAGGCGAGAAAATACAGATCGGCCGCCGTCTGTTCGCCGGCAACGAGGGCGAATCCCTCCGGGTAGAAATCCAGTTCCGGTTCCGTACCGTCCTCGGGCATATCCCAGATCGCCCGGAACGCCGGACCCTCGACCTCCCCGTTTGAGATCATGAAGATCATGGTCTTGCCGACGGATCCCGGAACCGGCGGGAACGTGAACTCAACGTTCTCCACCTTTTTATGGAAGACGACGGGGGTGACGCCGTCCCTGCGCACCACGCCCTGCCCCGAGGGCAACAATTCCATGATCGTCATCCGTACCGGTATGGTGATGGGGTAAGGCCCCAAGGCCGCCAGCTTGACCACGACACCGTGGAAGTCGACCTCCCGCACCAGCAAGGTCTGGGCCACGCTCACCTCGCCGATGATCAACGGCGTATAGGATACCTTGACCTGCTGACCTGCCGTGGGCAACTGCTTTTTCAGGGGCAGGGCGATGATCTCTCCCGCATCACCCTCATGGCGGACCAGGATGCGATAATTCTCCCTGTCCGACGCGATGGAACCGCCAACGGTGTAATGGGTGCGCACGTAGGGGTAGATGGACGGAGCCAGGCCACGGAAGGTCCTGACGCCGGGGATGACCCCCGCGGCCCTGCCCTGGATGATGACCGGCGGCTTGGTGCGCTCCAGATCGGCGACCACCTGTCCGGGGTCGCGCACCTCCCCGGCCAGCAGCGTCGTCTGGGGGGTGGCCAGGGCCGCTCCCTGCAGGAAGACCAGCCCGGGCTGGACCGGCCAGGCCACCAGGGGCACCTGCGGATCCCGGGGCAGGGAAGCCAGCATCCTGTCCAGACCCGTGATGCGTTCGGTGCCCAGAAAAACCCCGGCTGTGGGCCGCTGCCATCGTTCCAGGGACGGCCTGCCGAGATGGACCGCCAACCAGACGTGCTCCATGAACAGGGGCGCCGCGGCGGCGACCAGGACCACCCCGGCGACGATGCCCGCCGGACGGCGCCAAGCTGTCAGGTCCGCCAGGATCAACGGCGCCAGCACCAGGGATCCGTACCAGGCCATGGCCAGGTGGCTGGGATCGCCCCGGCCCAGCAGGGTCGCCCAGCCGGCCAGGGCCAGACCTGCCACCGGGGCCCATTCCGGGCGTGGTGACAAGAAGGCCCTCAGGACTCCCGCCACGGGCAACACCCAGATCAGCAGGTAGAGGACGCGCAGGGAAAGGATCCGCTGGAAGACGTGGCCGCTCCAGGCCGCAGGCAGGTTCTCGCCGGTGAACATGAAGGAGAAGACTTCACCCAGCTTGGCCTCGTTGCCGAAATCGTGCCACCAGGACAATCCCATGGAGCCCTTGAAACGGGTAACCGGGTAGACGACCGTATCCCAGGTCATGTCGCCCAAACCGCCCCGGGCCGCAATCACGACGACGACCCCGGCCAGAACCGTTCCCGCCCCGGCCAGGACCCCGGTCCAGGGAACCAGGGAGCGGACATCCGTGGCCCTTTCCCGTCTGGCCTCGGCCAGGAAACCCAGGCCCAGGATCACGGCCCCGTAGCCCGCCATATCCAGGCCGAAACAGGCCAGGCCGCCCCAGCCCAGACCCAGCAGGACTCCGTGGCGAAGGTCCAGGCCCCCGGACAGGACTCCCGACGCCGCAAAAGCCAGCAAACCAGCGGCGACATAGCGGGGCTGGATGGGTCCCAGGGCGATGACGCCCACCGGAACCAGCCAGGCCCACTTTCCCGCGCCCAATCGCCGCGTTCCCCACATTCCCACCGCCGCGGCCAGGCCATCGCTGAAGGCCTTGGCCGTCGCCAGGGCCAGCACGCTCTTGCCTGCCACCAGGAAGAACGGCAGCACGAACAGATAGCGCGCCGGTCCGTAGATGGTGAACAGATCCCGGTACAGCACCCCGCCGTCGGCCAAGACGCGGGCGCCCAGCACCCATAGGCCGTCGTCCAGCAGGTTGAACCCCTGGCAGTGGACCCGCAGGCCCACCAGGAAGACGCCCACGACGACCCCGGCGGGAACCAGCCATGAAGGGGTCATCCTGGTACGGCCGGTCATCATCAATCCAGGAAGAAATCCGGAAACAGGGGCGTTCCCGGTGCCACGGCGTAGATGTCGAAATCCGTCACGCCCTCGGCGGCCAGCACCTCGTCGTCGATGAAGAAGTTCCCGGTGCACTCGGCGGCGGGCCGGGTCAGGATCGCCCAGGCCGCATCGGCCATGATCTCGGGCTTGCGGCTGGCCCGGATCACCTTCTCGCCGCCCAGCAGGTTGCGCACCGCGGCGGTCGCGATGGCCGTCCGCGGCCACAGCGCATTGAAGGCCACGCCCTCGTCCCGGAACTCCTCGCTCATGCCCAGCACCCACACGCTCATGGCGTACTTGGCCAGGGTGTAGGCGGCGTGATTCTTGAACCACTTGGCATCCATGTTCAGCGGCGGGCTGATGTTCAGCACGTGGGGATTCTCGACCTGCAGCAGATGAGGCAGGGCCAGCTTGGCGGTCAGGTAGCTGCCGCGCGCGTTGATGCCGAACATGCGGTCGTACATCTTCATAGTCGTCTCCAGCGTCCCGGTCAGGCCCAGGGCACTGGCGTTGTTGACTACGATGTCGATGCCGCCGAACTCGGCCACGACGGCCTCGACAGCCGCCTGGACCTCCTCCTCGAAACGGATGTCCGTCTTGATGGGCAGGGCGCGGCCGCCGGCCTGCTCGATCTCCTCGGCCGCGGTGAAGATCGTCCCGGGCAGCTTGGGATGTTCGGTGGTCGTCTTGGCCAGGACGGCGATGTTCGCCCCGTCGCGGGCGGCGCGCAGGGCGATGGCCTTGCCGATGCCGCGACTGGCGCCGGTGATCAGGAGGGTCTTGCCTTGCAGGGATCGCGGTTCGGTCACGGTGGTGCTCCCTGTGATTAGAGCTGACAACTGCGGATTACATGGTCATCCTAGCACGGGGAAAACGGATCGTCGCCGTGCGATTCCGGGGGTCAGATCTCGTTGTAGACGGTATCGCGCAGCACCGGCCGCAGGCCCACGCCCGTGATGAAGGACCTGATGTCCTCCACCGTCATGCCCTTGCCGGCGGTGCCGCCGGCGGCCAGGGTCACCCGCTCGTCCAGCACCGTCCCGTCCAGGTCGTCGGCCCCGCAGCGCAGGGCCAGCTGGGCGATCTCGCGCCCCAGCATCACCCAGTAGGCCTTGACGTGGGGAATGTTGTCCAGCAACAGGCGCGACAGGGCGATGACCTTCAGCTTGGTCACCAGATCCGGCCCGGGCAGGTGGGCGAACTTCGTGCCCGCGGGGTGGAAGGCCAGGGGGATGAAGCACTGGAAGCCGCCGCTGATGTCCTGCTGCTCCCGCAGCTTGACCAGGTGATCCACCCAGTGCTCCGGCCGTTCGATATGGCCGAACAACATGGTGCAGTTGGATTTCAGGCCCGCCTCGTGCGCGATGCCCGACACCTCCAGCCAGCGCTCTCCGCTCATCTTCTTCGAGGCTATCTTTTCCCGGATCTCCGGGTGGAAGATCTCCGCGCCGCCGCCGGGACAGCTGTCCAGGCCGGCTTCGCGCAGGACGGCGATGGTCTCGGGCACCGACCGCTTGGCCAGCTTGGCCAGGAAATCGATCTCCACCATGGTGAAGGCCTTCAGGTGCACCTGCGGAAAGGCCTCCTTCAAGGAGCGCAGGATCTCCACGTAGACATCGAACTTCCAGCGCGGATGCAGACCGCCTACGATGTGGAACTCTGTGACGTCGGGCGAGAAGTCGCGCCGGGCGATCTCCACGCATTCGGCGGGCGAGTAGCTCCAGGTGCCCTCGGCGTCGGGATCGTCGGCGTAGGCGCACAGCTCGCACCCCACGTAGCACACGTTGGTGGGGTTGATGTGGCGGTTGATGTTGTAGTAGACGGCATCGCCGTGCAGGCGGGTGCGCACCTCGTGGGCCAGCAGGCCCAGGGCGGGCAGGTCGTGGCTGTGGGCCAGCCGCAGGCCCTCCTCGTAGCTCAGACGTTGGCCGGCTTCGACCTTGGCGGCGATGTCGGCCAGGGGATGGGTAACGGGCAGCATGGCTGGGCGGACTCCTCGGGTTCACACCGGCCGCAGCAGCGCGAACCGGGTTGTCCGACAAATCTAACTCCATGCGGCCGGTTTGCCATGCCAAACTCCACCGGCAGCACAAAGCCGACCGGTGCCGCACTCAGTCGTCCGCCTTGGCCGCCATCTTCAGGCGCGGCAGCAGGCTCAGGTCGAACACCTTGCTGCTGTGCGCCCGCACGAGGCGGATCTCCTCGACCACGCGCCGGATCCCGGCCAGGGCCGAGGTGACCTCGAAATTCCCGTAGCGGAAACCGAAATTGCGCATGGTCCGCATGGCCAGGACGAGTCGGCTCTCGGCGTGGGCGTATTTGCCGTCCATCAGGTAGGTGAAGCCCTCGCAGGCCTCCTGCAACCCCATCCAGAAGGCCTCGTCCGAACCTGAGGCCGTGGCCAGACCCTCGGCCGCCTGCCTGGCGGCGTCCTTGAAGTTGCGGTTGTTGAAAGCGCTGATGGTCCTGTCGAGAGCAATGTTGTTCATGGGCGACCTCCGTGCAACGTCGAATCCCCGGCGGCCGCTCTTGCGGTCCGTCAGAGTTCGGCTTCCTTCTCGTCGTCTTCGTCCACATGTTCGAGGAAGCGCTCGGCCTCGTCCTCGAAGGCGAACCTGGTCATGTCGGTGATGCGATCCACATAGAGCACGCCGTCCAGGTGATCGCATTCATGCTGGGTCACGATGGCGGGGAAACCCTCCAGGGTGAATTCCTCCTGCCGGCCCTTCTCGTTGTAGGCCTTGACCCGGATCTTCGCCGGCCGCTCGACCCACCCGCGCAGGCCCGGTACCGAGAGGCAGCCCTCGTACATCCCCAGGGTCCGTTCCTCATCCAGGACCGTGACCTCCGGGTTGATCAGCACCCGGTAGATGGGTTCGCCGTTCTCGTCGACCTCGCCCCCGGCAATGGCCAGCCGGACCGCGTTGTGGACCTGCGGGGCGGCCAGACCCACGCCGTTGTACTCGGACATGGTCTCGTACATGTCCCGGATCAGATCCTGGACCTTGTGCCCGGTGATCTGGCCGGGCGCGATGGGGGCGCACTTGCGGCGCAGGACCGGATGCCCCATGCGGGCTACCTTGAGGATCGCCATGGCAAATCCCTTTCCTCGTCATCAGGAGAATCATCAGCCGCCGGTGGCGGCGTAGGATCTTCGCACCCCAATGATAACCCCTGGACAGGCACTTGCAATAAAGAGGCCCGCAGAAAACGGCCCCGCGCAGGGGCTGAGAGCCGAACGGCCCTTCTCCGGCGGCAGCCCTTGCCCAGGCGCCTGCACATTTTACCCCGCCCATTCCGCCGGCGATTCCTCGCGACAACCAAGACAGAACATGGTTTTTGTTGACATTTGCGCAAAAATCCAGGCATAGTTGTGACAAGGCTGGGATCTCCCGCTACTTACGATTCCGGCCGGAAATGCAACCATGCAAGGCTCGCGGATATTCGTCGCCATCGTGATCCTCGGAGCAGTCCTGATCGGCCTGCTCCTGTCCTTGTATGGGTTCGACAACACCTGGCAGTTGTGGAACATCCCCACCATGAGCCCGCACTTCGCCGATCTGCGCACCATCACCGGCGGCGCCGAATCCGCCCGCCTGGGTCTGGACCCCATGGTCGAGAACCCGGCCGACCCCTGGGGCCGCACCATGGACTACCCCCGCATCTGGCAGGCCCTGTTCACCCTGGGCATCGACCACCACGACACCCTGTGGATGGCCCTGGTGATGATCGTCGGCTTCGCGGCGGGACTGTTCCTGTTCGTAGGGGATATCGACCGCACGACGGCCTGGGTCATGGCCGCGGCCGTCTTCTCGCCCGCGGTGCTGCTGGGCATCGAGCGGGGCAACAACGACCTGCTGATCTTCTTCCTGCTGGCCTGCGCCCTGGTCGTCCTGCGGCGCCATCCGGTGGCGGCCACGGGGCTGATCACCCTGGGCGGCCTGTTGATGTACTTCCCCGTCTTCGGTCTGGCGGCCCTGCTGCGCGAATCCCGCCGGAAGTTCCTGACTCTGGCCGGGATCAGCTCCGGCATCCTGGCCCTGTATGTCCTGTTGACCTACAAGGACGTGCTGCTCATCGGCCGGGGCGAGCTGCGAGGAACCACCATTTCCTACGGCTTCAACGTCCTGCACTCGGCCATGAAGGATTATTTCGGATCGCCCAACCTGGGTGGAACGATGTTGATCGTATCCCTGGTCTGCCTGGCGGCCATCATCGTCGTGGGAATCGTCACCCGCGGGCGTTGCTTCAGCACCACCGGTCCGGCCAACCGGATGCACCTGGACGGTTTCCGCCTGGGCGCGGCCATCTACATCGGCACCTTCCTGCTCGGCAACAACTGGGATTACCGGCTGATCTTCCTGCTCTTCGCCATCCCCCAGCTCGTGGAGTGGTCCCGCGCCACCGATGGGCGGCTGCGGTTGGTCTCACGCCTGACCCTGGCGCTGGTCATGGCTTCCCTGTGGATGCAGTTCTTCTTCCGCTTCGCCCACTTCATTCCGGGGGGCGGGTACATCCTGTTCGCCCTGGACGAGGCGGCCAACTGGTCCCTGCTGGCGGGATTGATCTACCTGTTGCCGCGCACCTGTCCGCCTTGGTTGTGCGGCAGGGCGGACCCGGAACCGGGCATATTGTTTCCTTGACGCCCGCATGGGCACCCGGTACCTTTCGCCGCGGTCAGACAGCCCATCCGGGTCAACCGGGTGATTCCCCTGATTCTCCGTCACCGATCCGCCCGGTTCCGCCCGGCCCGGACCCAGGAGCGTCATGCAGGAGATCCCCTCCGTCTCCCCCGCCGGTTCGGCCTCCAGCCGGATCCTCAGCGCCATTTTCAACCTCCTGTGCCTGCTCGCTTTGCTCTACGTCTTCCTGGCCGCCATCGCCCTGTTCGGCGCGGCCTTCAAGCTCGTGGGCAAGGAGGCCAGCCGGAACCTCATCGCCACGACCTCCCACCCGGTGGTTGGACTGATGATCGGCCTGCTGGCCACCTCCCTGATCCAGAGCTCTTCCAGCACCACCTCCATCGTGGTGGGCATGGTCTCGGGCGGGGTGCTGACCGTGCCCAACGCCATCCCCATCATCATGGGCGCCAACATGGGCACCACCGTGACCAACACCCTGGTGGCCTTGACCACCATCAACCGGCGCACGGAGTTCCAGCGGGCGTTCGCCGGCGCCACCATGCATGACTTCTTCAACCTGCTGGCCATCCTCATCCTCTTTCCCCTGGAGATGGCCACCCATTTCCTGCAGACCACGGCCACCTGGCTGAGCGACCATCTCGTGGGAACCCAGGGCACCCAGTTTCCCAACCCGGTCAAGGACGCCGTCCATCCGGTGGTCCACGAGATCCAGCACCTGCTGACCGGATCGTGGCATCTGTCCGACGGGACGACGTCCGTGATCATGATCATCCTCGCCCTGGCGGGGATCTTCTTCGCCCTGACCTTCCTGACCAAGGTCCTCAAGAAGCTGGTGCTGAACAAGGCGGAGGGCGTCTTCACCAAGACCCTGCGCACCAACAACATGGCCGCCATGCTGATGGGACTGGCGGTCACGGTGAGCGTCCAGAGCAGTTCCATCACCACCAGCCTGCTGGTGCCCCTGATCGGGGCGGGCATCATCCCCCTGGAACCCGCGTTCGCCGCCACCCTGGGCGCCAACGTGGGCACCACGGTCACGGCCCTGCTGGCCTCGCTGACCGGCACGCCGGCCGCGGTGACCGTCGCCCTGGTCCACCTGCTGTTCAACCTTTCGGGGATCCTGATCATCTATCCGGTACCCATGATCCGGAAGATCCCCATGACCCTGGCCCGCGGCCTGTCCGCCGCCACGGCCCAGCGACGCATCTTCGCCCTGTTCTACATGGTCGGAGTCTTTTTCCTGCTGCCCCTGGTCTTCGTCCTGGTGGACAAGCTGCTCAGGGGCGCCTGATACACGGGAGGCCGTCATGCGTTTTGGAACCCTGCTCGACCTGTTCAAACAGGACAACTGGAGCAACAAACTGGTGGGGATGATCACGGAGATGCTGGAGCTGGCCTCGGCCATGTTCCAGCACGCCAGCGGGGTGATCGTGGACGGCGCCGAGAACGCGGATCCGCAGCGGAACATCTACGACCGCGATATCCGCATCAACAAGCTGGAGCGCAAGATCCGCCGCCGGGTGGTCTCGCGGCTGTCCATCGGCAACGACAGCAACGACGTGCCCACGGCCCTGATCTTCATGAACGTGGTCAAGGACGGCGAGCGCCTGGGCGACTACATCAAGAACCTGCACGAGATCGCCGATATGATGCCCGACGAACCGGACCGGGAGCTGTACCGCAAGTGGCTCGGCGATTCGACGGCGACCATCACCGAGCTGTTCACCGCCACCCGCGACGGGTTCCTCCAGAGCGACGAGGCCCTGGCCGGCCAGGTCATCAAGACGGCCAAGCAGATGGGCAGGGAGCTGGAAGCGCAGATCCGCGAGATCACCGCCAGCGATCTGGCCACCCGCGACGCGGTCTGCCTGGTGCTGGTGCTGCGCTTCTACAAACGGCTGGTGGCCCACATGAGCAACATCGCCTCCACGGTGATCATGCCCGTGGACCTCATCGACTTCTACGACGAACCCGAGGACTGACCCCCGCCGCCCAGGATGGCCGTGACCCGCCGCGCCACCGCGGCGGGGTCCACCCCGCTGTCGCCCCGGTAATCACAGATGTGGGGATCCCCAGGACAAAGGTCGCGGCAGTAGTCCGGCCGGGGCAGCACATGCTCGGCCCGGTTGCCCAGCGGCCCCCATAGGTCAGGCGCACACGAGGGCAACGGACAGAACAGCGACACCGTGGGCACGCCCAGGGCCCCGCAGATGTGCATGGGACCCGTGCTGGCCGAGACCAGCACGTCCAGGGCCGCGAAGTTCACCACCCCGTCCCGCAGATCCCGGGGCGGCTCCGGAATCACGGCACCGGGCACCTGTCGCAACTCCGCCGGGGGCGAGGGATCGGTCAGCACGACCTTGAGGTCCTTCGTCGCCACCAGCAGCCGAACCAGCTCGGACCACACCCGCGGCGGCCAGTTGGGCGCCGAACCCCCGCTGGTTGAGTGGACACCCACCACCCGCATGTCCCCCGCATCGCTGCACCACAGCGCACGCCGCTGCGCCGACTCGGCACTCTCCCGTGGCGTCAGGTGGATCTCCGGGGTGACGTCCCGGCTGCGCACCCCCACGGCCCGCGCCAGGTCCAGGGCGTAGTCGGCCTCGTGCCGGCCCTTGCGAAACTTGCGGGTCATGACCGGCCGCACCAGGGTCAGGGCGTGGAAGAGGATGATCCCGTGGCCCACCCGCACGGGGATGCCCGCGCAGAACGTGGCGTAGTTGTAGCGGGCCTGGGGCAGCAGCATCAGGGCGTGGGTGAAGCGGCCGCGACGCAACCTCCCCACGAGAGACCGGAAGGGCTCGCGCCGGTCCGGGTCGTCCCAGTCGTCGGTCCAGATCTCATCCACGTGGGGGTTGTGCGCGAACAGGGGCGCGGTGGCCGAACGGGTCAGCATGGTCACCCGGCAGCCGGGCCAGCGCCGCTTCAACTCGCGGGGCAGGGCCGTGGCCAGCACGCAGTCGCCGATGCGGTCCTGGCGGATGACCAGGAAACGGCGCCGCATCTAGGCCTTGCCCCCCTGGAACTGCATGTCGTGCAGCTCCTTGTAACGCCCTCCCTGGGCCAGCAGCTCGGTGTGGGTGCCCACCTGCACTACCCTGCCGTTCTCCAGCATGTAGATGCGGTCCACGTTCTGGATGGTCGAGAGGCGGTGGGCGATGACGATGGTGGTGCGGTGGCGGACCAAGCGGTCGATGGCCTCCTGCACGAGCTGCTCCGACTCGGTATCCAGGGCGCTGGTGGCCTCGTCCAGCAGCAGGATGGGCGGGTTCTTGAGAATGGCCCGGGCGATGGAGATTCGCTGGCGCTGGCCCCCACTGAGCTTCAGGCCCCGGTCGCCGATGACCGTGTGGTACCCCCGCGGCATGCGCACGATGAACTCGTGGGCGTTGGCCGCCCGCGCAGCCGCCTCCACCGCCTCCTGGTCCATGTCCTTCAGCCCGTAGGCGATGTTGTTGAACACCGTGTCGTGGAACAGGATCACTTCCTGGGTGACGATGCCCATGTTGCGGCGCAGGGCGCCCAGGTTCAGCTCCCTGACGTCGTGCCCGTCGATGAGCACCCGGCCGCGGTCCGGATGATGGAACCCGGGGATCATGTCGATGAGCGTACTCTTGCCCGAGCCGCTGCTACCGACCAGGGCCACGATCTCCCCCGGGGCGACCTGCAGGGACACGTCCTGCAGCACCGGCTCCCCGGGCAGATAGCTGAAATGGACGTGCTCCAGTTCCACCCTGCCCTCGACCCTGTCCAGCTTGATCCCGGCGTCCTCGTCGACCACCTCGGGCTCGGCGTCCAGGATGGCGAAGATGCGGTCGGCCGCGGCCATCCCGGCCTGGATCTCGTTGTTCACCTGGCCCAGGCTCTTGATGGGGCGCACCATGGAGAACACCACGATCAGGAACACCACGAACAGGTCGGGCGCCATGATGCCGCCGGTGAACACCCGGCTGCCCCCGTACCACAGCAGGCACAGGCCCACCAGGATGGAGAGCTGCTCGGTCAGCGGCGAGCTGAGCTTCATCACCCAGTTGAACTTGAAGATCTGCCGGAACAGCTCGTGGCTCTGGGCGAGGAACTTGCGGTTCTCGAAGTCCTCCATGGCGAAGGCCTTGATGACGCGGATGCCGTAGACCGTCTCCTGCAGGGTGCTGGTCAGGTCGGCCATCTGCTCCTGTTGCCGGCGGCTGAGCTTGCGCAGCCGCTTGCCGATGCGGATGATCACGCCCAGGCTCAGCGGCAGCAAAACGGCGGCCAGCAGGGTCAGCTTCCAGCTGAGGATCAGGGCCACCGCCAGGTACATCAAAAGCTGGATGGGATCCTTGATCAGCTTGGTGAAGCTCAACGACACGCACTGCTGGGCCACCAGCACGTCGTTGGTCGCCCGGCTGATGAGCTCGCCCGCCTTGTTGCGGTGGTAGAACCCCAGGGGCAGGGCGGTGAACTTGATGAACAGGAGGTTGCGCAGGTCGCGGATCACGGCCTGGCCCACGTAGGTCATGAGGATCTCCTGCAGGTAGCCGGCGATGTTCTTGCCCAGAAAGAGGAAGAAGATGGCCAGACAGACCCGCAGCAACCGCTCCTCGTCGCTGCCCTGCAGAAGGGTTTCCTGAACCCAGGTCGAGAACTCCAGCTTGATGTTCTCCACCCAGGAAAGCTTCTGCTGGATGTCCTGCAGGCGCACGTGGGCGGCGTCCGTGCTGTCGACGGTCGCTGTCGCCGTCGTCAGGGGGATGCTCCCGGGCTCGCCCTGGGCGGAGACAGCCGCCTGCTCATCCAGGAACAGGGCCTTGAGAAAGGGCGAGACCATGGTGATGCTCAGCACGCTGAGCACCGAGAAGATCACCATGAAGACCACCGACAGCACGACCTGCCCCGTGTAGGGTCTGATCATGCGCAGCATGCGGCCGTAGGTATTCATGGGGTCAGACGCCTCCGCCCAGGGCCGTGGCGATGGTCTCGATCATGGTGGCGAATTCCGGCTGCTCGTAGCCCTGGGACTGGAACAGGATCGTGCCGTCGGAGCCGATGACGTAGCTGCGGGGAATGTAGGCCGAGGCGTACTTGCCGTAGGATGAGCGGTCAGGATCGATGGCCACCGGGAAGGTGAACCCCTTGTCCTGGATCCAGGGCTCCACCACCTCGGGTTTCTCGGCCCTGGAAACGGCCACCATGGCGAAGTCGGCGTCCTTGAACCGGTCCCACACCAGACTCTGCAGCAGGGGCATCTCCTCCACGCAGGGCGGGCACCAGGTGGCCCACCAGTTGATCAGCACGACCTTGCCGCGCTGCGCGGACAGGGTGAAGTCGATCCCGTCCAGCCGGGTGACCGTGAAATCGGGGGCGACGTCGCCGACTTGCGTCAGGGTCGAAGCGGCTACCTCGGCCTCCGGATCCTTGTGGCCGGACTTGGTCTTGGCGCAGGAGACCGCGAGCAGGAGGCCGCAGGCGGCGGCCAAAATGAGGGTGGTTCGGAACGAACGGATCATCTGTATCTCCAGGCAGCGGGTCGTTCAGGACAGCAGACCGCAATATAGTCAATTCCGCGCCCGGTGAAAAACCCGCAGGCTCTTGTCGCCGATCCGGTTGAATTCGATCAGGACGTCGAACAGGGCGCTCGGGGTGTCGGGGATGGGGTCGGTGGGCAACGAGGTATCCCAGGCCGTCAGCTGCTCCAGGGCCTGGAAAAGGATGCTGGATATCGGGCTGGTCAGAAAGCCGTACGGATCATGGCCGGGGACCCCGGAGAACATGTGGCCCGCGATGCGGGCCTCCTCGTCGTAGTCCAGGGTCTCGCCCAGCTCCGGGAAATCCAGGGTGGTGGATCCCTTGAGGATCATCCGGTAATCCGGGGCCAGCATTTCGGTATAGCCGGTGCTGTCCATGGCCTCGTAGACGGCCTTGAAGTTGGCCATGAGCTGCTCGGGAGTGTCGGGGAAGGGCCATCTCGCAACAAATCCGGCCACGAAGATCACCGGGTGCTGGACACTCAGGAATTCGGTGGCTGCGGGCGGGGAAATCCATCCGGCCCGGGGTTCCCAGGAAATCGTGTAGTCCCCCTCCTCCAGTTGCGTGAGGGTGGAGTCACCGTGGCCTTCAGCCAGAAACCCATCCGGGCCGCTCAGCTGCCAGCCGATCTCCAGGTCGTCCGGCGAGCAATCCATCACGATGGTGCCGATCCCCGGCCCCGGGGCCTCGATGTCGTTGTTACACCCTGAAAGCAGGACCGCAGCCGACAGCAGCAGGACGACCCTGCGGAGTGGGAACTTGTGCATGGCAAATCTCCAGGTATATGAGGTCCGTGGAACCAGGTCCGACGGGGTCGATGATATGGCATCCCTGCCCGGAGGGGAAGGAATTCGGCGCGTTGTACATGCGGAAACGGCCGCCGGGTCACCCCGGCGGCCGCTGGTTGAAGGTACGAACGCTGAAGATCCTACTTCAGCATGATCATCTTGCCGGTCCGGCTGAAGCCCGGCGTCACCAACCTGTAGAAGTATACGCCGCTGGGGCTGTCGGCAGCCTCCCAGTTCACCGTGTGCGACCCTGCTCCCAGGTTGCCACGCACCAGGGTAGAAACGACCTGGCCACGCACGTTGTATACGGTCAGGGTCACTGGCATGGCCGCAGGTAGGCTGAACTTGATGGTGGTCATGGGGTTGAAGGGGTTGGGATAGTTCCCCTCCAGGGTCACGACCGAGGGCACCGAGTTTTCGCCGCCCTGGACATCGAACTCTTCGCCGCTGCCGCCGGCAGTCAGGCCACGGAATTCGATCTCGTCGATGTACACGTCATCCTTGTTGCCGCTAGCGTCGCACATGAAGCGCAACTTGGCGTTGGTCGGGTAGGTGTAGGTACCCGCCGGGATGGAAACCACCTCATGGTAGAAGTTCTTGTTCTCGAAATCGACGCCCTTGTCGAAGACGGCAACGGTACGCCAAGCGGACCCGTCATAGTACTGCACCCAGAAATCCTCGCCGGTGCGGTCCATGCTCTCGGGCCGATACCAGAACTCCACTTCCAGGTCAACGTAGGCGGAAACATCGTGACCATTGGTATGGTAGAACGACGAGGCGACGCCGCTGTTGTCCTGGATGTCCCCGGCGTTACTGCCCTGGTGGGCGTAGGTGCCGCTTGTGTACAGTAAGCAGTCGCCGCCGCCATCGGTGTAGCTGCCCCAGCCGCCTTCGAAGTCATCGTAGGTGATGGTCTGCCAGGTGCCGCTGCCGCCGTCGGTGACGGTGATGTAATCTGTCTTGGTCATGGTGTCGTTGCCGCCGGCGTTGGTCACGGTCAAGGCCACGGTGTACGTCCCGGCCGCACCGTAGGTGTGGCTGGGATTCTGGGCCGTTGAGGTGCCGCCGTCACCGAAGGTCCAACTCCAGCTCGTGGGCGAACCGGTGGACTCGTCGGTGAACGCCACGGCCAGGGGCGCCGTACCGCTGATCGGACTGCCGCTGAAAGCCGCCACGGGCGGATTCGGCGTGCTGCCATCGCCATATCCACGGAACTCGATCTCGTCGATGTACACATCATCGACGTTGCCGCTGGCATCGCACATGAAACGCAGCTTGGCGTCGGTGGGATAGGCATAGGTGCCTGCGGGAATCGAAACAACCTCGTGATAGAAGTTGTTGTTCTCGAAATCGACACCCTTGTCGAACACGGCTACCGTCTGCCAGGTGGATCCGTCGTAGTACTGCACCCAGAAATCCTCGCCGGTGCGGTCCATGCTGACGGGTTCATACCAGAACTCGACTTCCAGGTCCGAGTAGCCGCTCACGTCGTAACCGTTGGTGTGGTAGAAGGACGAGGCGACACCACTGTTGTCCTGGATGTCTGCGGCGTTACTGCCCTGGTGGGCATAGGTCCCGCTTGTGTACAGGGAGCAGTCGCCGCCGCCGTCGGTGTAGTTGCCCCAGCCACCTTCGAAATCGTCGTAGGTGATGGTCACCCAGGATCCGGAGCCGGGCTCGGTCACGGTGATGTAACCGGTCTTGGTCAGGCTGTCCGAACCGTTGTCGTTGCTGACGGACAGGCTCACGTCGTAGGTACCGGCGGTGTTGTAGGTATGGGTCGGATTCTGGGCCGTGGAGGTGCCACCATCGCCAAAGGTCCAGCTCCAGCTCGTGGGTGAACCCGTGGATTCGTCGGTGAAGACCACATCCAGGGGATAGGTGCCGCTGGTGGGTGAACCGCTGAAGGCTGCCACGGGCGGCGGCGGCGAGGTCACCGTGATGTAATCGGTCTTGGTGGCCGTGTCCGAACCGGCCGTGTTGCTCACGGTCAGCGCCACGGTGTAGGTACCGGCGGCGTTGTAGGTGTGGGTCGGATTCTGCGCCGTGGAGCTCCCGCCGTCGCCGAAGTCCCAGCTCCAGCTCGTCGGAGCGCCGCTGGAGGCGTCGGTGAAGGCCACGTTCAGGGGGTAATCCCCGCTGGTCGGCGTGCCGGTGAAGTCTGCCGTCGGAGCCACAGGGGTGCTGCCGCCGCCGATGGCCGCATCCACGTTGACCATGCCGTAACCGCTGTACCGGTCCCAACCGCTTCCCGATTCCACGTTGACGATGTCGGTCGCCGTGCTGGTCAGGGCGTCGCGCACCTGGGCGGGAGTAAAAGTTGGGTTGGCGGCGATGACCAGGGCCGCGCAACCGGCCGCGTAGGGTGTGGCTGCCGATGTGCCGTTGAAATACATGTCGTAGTCGCCGGATTCATACCCGCCGTTGCCACTGATGTCCGTGGTAGGAATGATGGTCGGAGCGAGTATGTCCACCGCTCCGGCCGCATCCGGAGTGGTCGAACCGTAGTTCGACCCCCACCAGCGCTCGCCGTCGCAGGTGTAGCCGTTGGGATCGGTGTTCACCCCGGGGTTACACTCGGTGGTTTTGCTGGAGCTGCGCTTGCGGTCGCCGCATGGCGAGGCCGCGCCGACACCAATGACGTACTGGTTGATGGCGGGGTAGCTGATGGTCGAGGCATTCTCGTTGCCGGTGGCGGCAAACAGGGTCACACCCTTGTTGTAGGCGTACTGCAAGGCCGCGTCGGTGGCCGCGTCACTGCTGATGGCGGCGCCGAAGCTCATGCTGATGACATCGGCTCCGTTGTCCGCCGCCCAGTAGAGCGCATCCTGGATGTAGGAGAAGTACATGCTGCCGCCGCTGTCGGCGACCTTGCACGGCAGGATGGCGGCGGCACCGGCGATGCCCGAGACGCCCAGGTTGTTGTTGGCCACCGCCGCGGCCACGCCCGAACAGCAGGTCCCGTGACCGGGGCTGTCGCTGTCGTCATCGGGATTGGAGTCGTTGTCGCCGAAATCGTAACCGGCGAGCAGGTTGAGATCAGGATGGGAAGTGTCGGCGCCGCTGTCGAGAATGGCGATGACAGCGCCGCTGCCGTAGCCCTGGCTCTTGCCCCAGGCCTCCTCGGCGTGGGAGTCGAAACCGGGCGTGCCAACCGCAGGTCCGGTGTGGGTGTAGGTCGCCCAGTCGTAGGAAAGCATCTGACCGGTGTTGTTGTGGCCCCACTGGTCCGGATACATGGGGTCGTTGGGCGAAGTGGCGGGATAGGCCCGCCAGTCGAGGCTCACGGCTTCGACGTTCTTGTCGGCGCGGAAGGCCGCCGCCAACGTCGGCAGATCGCCTGCGTTATTGAAGCGGAACATGAACCAGCGGTCCTTGCCGAAGGCCGCCGCCTTCACCGCATCCTTGCTTGACCGGTAGGGACGCTCGATGCTGACCACTCCGGCCTGGGCGGCCAGGTCGTCGATGTCGGCCAGGCCCAGGGCACCGCCCGCGGGCCGGGCGCCTTTTTCCTGGTCCACATGGATGTTGCTCATGGCTTTGGTCGTGAACTGGACAAGGAGACGATCGGGAGCGTAGGGGAGGGATGTCGAACTCTGGGTGGTGAAGCCTGCCTGCACGGGGACGAAGGCACGGGGGGCGGATTCCGGAGCGGCCCAGGCGAATGCTGCGATCAACAACATAGCCAGGATGCCGGCCGAAAGCGCCAGCTGGCGAGATCGGTTCATGTCTGCTCCTGTCTTGGGAAAAAGAAATTGGCTTTACCCGACCCGGCGGCCTCCTTTCATTGAAGAATCCCCTCCACAGGGAACCCAAGGTTGCCGGGTCGGCCTTGATGCAAATTTTATCACATATAAATCCCAAAAATATATTGATAAAGAATTAACGTATCAAAAAATTCCTGTTTTTAGCCTCTAGAAACCGGGATTCCCGGTGCACGGCCCGAATACCGCACGCCGGGAATCCCGGAAGTTGATGGTTCGGCCGCTATTACCGCGGCACAGCGATGAAGATGCTGCGCCCGACCTGGGGTTTGTACACCCTCATGAAGACCGGGCGATCTGTATGGCGGCCCAGAGCCCGTTTGAACTCTCGCAGTGTCGTGACCGATTCCCGGTTGACCTCCTGGATCACGTCGCCCTCCTGCAGGCCCTCCCGGGCGGCATTGCTGGTGGGATCCACATCCATCACATAGAGGCCGTCGATATCGTCGGGCAGGTTGGTCATGGCACGCAGGCGCGGGGTCAGGGCCTGCACCGAAACCCCCGCGAGGGTATCATCGCTTTCGGCGCCCGAATCCTTGCCGCCGGCCCGGGCCAGTTCCTGATCGGGGAACTCGTCCAGCTTCACCTTGACGGTCTTGCGCTTGCCGTCGCGCAGGATCTCCAGCTTCGCCCGGTGCCCCACCTCGGACAGGCTGATGATGTTGCGCAGCATGCTGGGGTTCTTGATGGGCTTGCCGTCCACCGACAGGATGATGTCGCCTTCCTTCAGTCCCGCCTCCTGCGCCGGCGTGTCCTCGTTGACCTGGGCGATGAGCACGCCTTCAGGCTTGTCCAGCCCGTAGACCTGGGCCATGGCCTGGGTCACCTCCTGGGGCAGAACGCCCAGGTAGGCCCGCTGGACCTTGCCATCGGTCTTCAGGGATTCGACGACCCTCATGGCCATCTTGGTGGGAATGGCGAAGCCGATGCCCTGGCTGCCGCCGCTGCGGCTGAGGATCGCCGCATTCATGCCCACCAGCTCGCCGGCCATGTTCACCAGGGCACCGCCGCTGTTGCCCGGATTGATGGAGGCGTCGGTCTGGATCAGGTCCGAGTAGTCCATCAGGCCGATGTTCCGGCCCAGGGCGCTGACGATGCCCATGGTCACGGTCTGGCCCACGCCGAAGGGGTTGCCGATGGCCATGACCTGGTCTCCCACCCGGAGGGCGTCGCTGTCCCCGATGGTGATGGCCGGCAGATCCTCGGCGTCGATCTTGATCAGGGCCACGTCCGTGGGCGGATCGGTGCCGATCACCTCGGCCTCGTACTCCTTCTCGCCGTGGAAGTTGACTACGATCTTGTCCGCGTTCTCGACCACGTGGTTGTTGGTCAGGATGTAGCCGTCTGTCGAGATCACAACTCCCGACCCCAGGGAGTGCTGCACCTGCTTGCCGCCCCGCCCGTGGATGTTGTCGTTGGGCATGTTGAAGAAGCGGCGGAAGATGGGGTCGTCGAAGAACGGGTTCATGGCGCTGTTCTCGATGACCTTGTCGGTGGAGATGTTGACCACCGAAGGCATGGTCTTGGCGGCCACGTCGGCGTACGAACGCAGGGGCGAGTCCAGGGGGCCCTGGGCCAGGACCGGGCCCGCCGCCATCAGCAGCAGCGCGGCCGCCACGAGGGCGTACAGAAGATCTTGTCGTCGGGTATGCATGATAGGCTCCTTGCGGTTGAAATCAGGGGGGCGCAGGAACGCCTCGTCTTGTCGTCAACGCTCCCTCAAACCTGCGGGGCGCGGGAAAGTTTCCACCGGGCCGTAAAAACTCCGGCCCCGTGGCTGGGGCCGGAGCGGAATGGATGCGAGCGGACCGGTGATCAACCGTCGTCGCCGATGGCTTCGACCGGACACTCCTCGAGGGCGTCACGGCAGGCCTGCTCCTCGTCCTCGTTCTCGGGCTGCTTGATCACGTAGGAATAGCCCTCGTCCTCGTTGCGCTCGAAGTTCTCGGGTGCCGTCTGACGGCACAGATCGCAATCGATGCAGTTGGAATCGACGTAAAAGGGGCCGTCGACGTTGCCTTCCACCTTGTCGGTCTTGTCAGCCATGATCATCCTCCTGCGGATTCATGCCGTGTCACCTGCCCGGCACCCATACCCGGGGCCCGGCATCCTGATTCAGCACCTTAATAAACCCGTTTCCCGTATTCGCAAACAATTTTCCTCAGCCGCGGACCTACCTGTTCTTGAACGGCAGGAAGGTCATGAAGTCGGCATGGTGCACGACGTACGCCTCGGGCGTGCGCTTGACCATGTCGCCCTCGCCCGCGTGGGCGGCGATGATGTGGCAGACCCGGGGGGGGACGCCCGCTTCCATGGCCAGTCCCACGCCGCTGAACGGGTGGCGGACATACTCTCCCATCTCGCTCTTGCAGCTCTTGCCGTCCTTGAGGTCGTACTCCAGCAGCTTGCCCACGTCGGCCAGGATGGCCCCGGCGATCGTTACGTCCATGTCCACCACCAGGTCATCCCCGAAGAACTCGTTCATCTTGGCGGCCGCATCCCGCGCCACGTGCACCACGCAGCGCTTGTGGGCCATGAAGCTGACCTTCAGGTCCGGCACCAGCAGGGTGAACGGAATGGTCTGCAGATCCTCGACCGTCAGCGGGCTGCGCTCCAGGGCCAGCTCCCAGGTCCGCGCGGTGGCCTCGCGCAGCTGCTCGTCCTCGATCCAGTCCAGCTCCGGCCACAAGGCATGCACTTCGGCGTTCATGTCTTCTCCTTGGTGCGGTGGAAAATCCTCACAGGATCCAGTCCACCTCGGTTTGCATGACATGGGAAAAACGGTCTCCGCGGGCGACGATATCCGCCCACTCCCCGTCGGTGTAAACGCGGATGTCGGTGGGCACCGGCAAGCTGGAGCGGTCCCACGCCGACGGGCGTTCAAGAAAAGGAGACACGGCACGGGATACGATCACAACGATGTCAAGATCGCTGCCCACACCCCAGTCACCCCTGGCGTAGGAGCCATAGTACCCCACCCGCAGGAGCTCCGGATGCTGCCGCGACATGGCGGCGGCCCAGCTTTCCAGCGCCCTGGTCACCGTGGCTTTATCCGGCCATTTCAGCACGGACGAATGCAATGATCTGACCGGCATGTTCCAGTGCCCCCTTGCTCTGCAACGGGCCGTAGTGCTCGAAAGGCGCCCCGTCGGGATGCCCGTTGGGATACCTGGTCGGAGCGTAGTAGTTGTCCAGTACCTTGGCGGCATCGACCAGCCCGGCAGGATAATCCCCCGGTAATTCCTGGCTCAGGCGGGCTATGACATGGCCCCAGGCCTCCTGCCCCCGGAACAGGTGGAGCGCCTTGACGGCCTTTTCCGCCGCCTGCTGAGCAGCGAAGCACGACCACTCATGACTGCCGGCAGCCCGGGCATCCTGGGCATGCTTGAGATCATATTCCGCCTGTGCAAACCAGTCCCTGGCCCTGTTGGCCATGGAATCGCCTCCTTCTTCGTACATGATACCTCTTGATCCGGGAGGCTGGCAACCCGCGGGTGGATCAAGGACACAAGCAGCAAGGATCAGGCCCGGCGCAGGAACAGCCCCGCCGCCACCCCGGCCGCCGCGATGCCGGCCATGAGCAGGAACGGGGCGGTGAACTGGCCGCTTTGGTCACGGACCATCCCCACCAGCGGCGGGCAGAAGAATATGCCCAGGTTGGCGAACGTGGCCAGGATGCCGAACCCCCGTCCCACCCGGTCGGCGGGCAACAGGGAACCCGGCAGCGACAGCAACGGCGTGACCACCGCCGCCAGGGAGGCGCCCAGCGCCATGCCCAGCAGCACCTGGGGTACGCCGCCGCCTGGGATCGCGGACAGGGACAGGGCCATCAGGGCCATGCCGGCGGTGATGAAGGCGGCCTTGTGTCCGTGGCGATCGGTCAGCCAGCCCGTCAACGGCCCCAGCAGCACCGACCCCCACATGGGAATGCTCGTGACCAGGCCGCGGGCCCGCACGCTCCAGCCCAGCTCGAAGAAATGATCCGGGGCGAAGGTCATGAACGAGGTCATGGCCCCGTTGGCGCAGAACCACACCACGGCCGCGATCCAGATGACGCCGAATCCCTGGCCCGCGGGGGCCGGGACCGGCGCTCCCTCCTTCTGCCGCGGATCCGTGGATGCCTCGCCCCGCCGGCCCATCACCAGCCGGGAAACCAGGTAGAAAACCACCGCCGTCACCATGGTCACCGTGCCGGTGCCCAGGGCCACGGCGCGCCAGTTGTGATCCCGGGCCCACGGGCCGGCGATGTTCAGGATGATGATGATGCCCAGGGGCACCGCCGTGCCGCTGACCCCCATGGGCACGCCCAGGGGGCGCCCGGAAAACAGGGTGACGATCATCCGCTGCAGGGCCACCACCGAAACCGCCACGCCCACCCCGGCCACCGCGCGGGCGGTCAGGATCCAGCCGAAGCCCGCTCCCAGGCCCATGCCCAGGGTGCCCAGACCCATGACCACCAGACCCGCCGCCCCCATCAGCGGAGCTCCGGCGCGGTCGGCCAGCCACCCTCCCGGCACCGACAGCAGGATGCCGGGCAGGGCGAACAGGGACATCAACAGGCCGGCCTGGCCGTGGCCGATGCCCAGGTCCCGGAGCATCAGCGGCAGGATGGGCGGGATGAAATGGAACACGAACCCGACGGTCAGGAAACCGAGATAGACGGCCCCCAGACCGGTCCAGGCGGCCGGAGAGGAGAATGTGTGGAGGCGGCGCATCAGCTACCGGGGATCAACCAGCTGAAACGCAGGCTGACCGCATCCCAGCTGTAGTCCTGCTCCTTGTCGGGCGCGAAGAAGCGCCAGGACGAGAAGCGGTTGATCTGCCCCACCACGCCGATCTCCACCTGCTTGCGCCTGACCCCCAGTTGGAAGGAGTAGCCGAGCGTGGAGACCGAACGGTCGAAGGGCTCCAGCAGGATCTTGTCCCGGCCCTCGACGCGGTTGCGGAACAGGCCCACACCGGCCATGACGAAGGGCTGCCACCCCTCCCGGTCACCGAAGGTGCGCCTGAGCTGCAATCCGTAGCGGTAACTGGTGGCCCTGACGGTGTAGTCCCCCGCGACCTCGTCCGTGCCCTTGAAGTTGGAATAATTCACGAAGTGGAAGGCGGGCGCCAACGACCAGTGCAGGTCGAAACGGTAACGCCACAGGAAACCCACTTCCAGGCCCGGATCGGCACCGAAACCCAGGGCCGTGTCCCCGAACCCATCCGCCAGGTCCCCCCCGGGGATGATGTACCCGGCATCGACCTGGACCTCGCTGGCCGGATGTTCCGCGGAGCCCACAGCAGGTGCCGCCATCAGCACCAGCACGGCACCCAGCATGATGACCCGGGTCCGGTAGCCCTTGCCTTGCATGTTTCCGCCTTCCTTGGAACTTGCCAAAATACCAACGGTCCGCATGATAACCACTGGCCCCTGCCGAGACAATGACCAACCGGCTGAAAACCTTCTTGCAAACCTCATCATGATAATTCATAATACCCGCAACGGTGAACACACCACACCGGCACGGAGCCGGTTGCTCGACATCATGGTTCTCACGCGTTGATGGAGCGGTAGCGGAGAATCACCGGATCGAAGCCACCCGGAACAGGGTTGAACCCGTCTCGTTTGAAGGCAGCGCAAAGTCACAGCGGGCGGGAACCGGGAAGGACCAGCGACTCACGATTCTAGGATCGGGTCCTGAACGGGGGCAGCCATATTCCAGGGCAAGGTTCGGCACAAGCGGAGAAAGAAGCGGACCCTCAGGGGCCCGCTTCTTGTTTGATCCCTACAGGCCGGCATCAGGGCTAGAAGCCCATGGTCACGCCCGCGGCGAAGGTCGTCATGTCCCCCCGGGCCACTTCCGCGTTGATCTTCAGACCCAGGTTCAAGGTCGCCCCCAGGGTCATCCGACTTTCCTGCTCACCATCCACGGTGAAGGAAACATGCCCGATCATCGGCATGTCGCCGGAGACGTAGTTGTAGTCGTAGGATACGGTCATGTCCGAATCCTCGATGGCCGCCCCCGCATACAGGGTCAGCAGGGCGAAATCACGGCTCACGGCGGCATAGTAGGCCGTGGCATTGGTCTCCAGCAGGTCGCCGATCTCCAGCTTCTGGTCGCTGAAACCCACCATGAGGTCGAAGGGCAGGTTCTTCAAAAGAGCGGCCGTGTTCCACTGGGCGCCGTACCCGAAGTACTTGAACTCCCCGTAGTCGCCGATGTCCATGGAAGGCAGCCAGCGCGCAATGACCTTGAACCCGGCGATGCCACCCAGGTAGAACTCCGGCGTGGCCATGGGCACGAACTTCGTGTCGACCAGGCCGGGGATGGTGGTGTTCTGGAACACCTGGACCCCATCGAGATAACCCGTGATGGTGCCGTCGGTGTCGGTGTCGCCGAAGATGGTGGGACCGGCCATGACCACGGTGCCCGTCTGGCCGGCGAAGGCCGGATCGAACAGTCCCAGGTCGATGTCGTCCAGCTCGCGCCGGAAATTCTGGTCGCCATCGTCGATCCGGGTGGCCATGGCCTTGATGCTGACCCCAAAGGTCAAACCCGTGTGGGGAATGCTGGCCGTCTGGTACAGGCCGCTGTTGAGCGCCGGGCCGAAGGCGTACAGGAACGGCGACGAATAGGCCACGGCGTATTCCTCGCCCACCTGCCGCAACAGATCCTCGAGGTCGTCGCCGGCCCTGGCGACGGACAGCGCTCCTGCGGTCAGACAGATGATCAACACCCCGGGCAACACAGCACCCAGAGCCCGGAACCACGACCGCTTCTTGGCTTTGACTGGAATCACTTCAGACCTCCCTGCGCAGGCGGAACAACCGTAACTCCCCACCCCGGCCCGGCTACCGGTGAACCGTCCGGGCCGACCGTTGTCGGCAGGGGCAAGGTACCAGCCCGTTCCAGGAATCACAATCCTGGTTTCGTACCGATGTCGGATCCTCCGCCGTCTCCCTGCCGAACACCGGGAGCGGTTCCTTCATGAATAATCCGGTCCGGGGACATTTCCCTGGAAAAACAGGAGACATTCACTATCCTGTAGCGGTTCCATCGCTCCCGGTCAGCTTCCCGATAGGCATCAGCATGAATCCGCCGCCTCCCGCCCTGGACCCCATCGAGCGCGCCGTCAGCGTGCTGATGTGGGACATGGCCGGCACCCTGATTCCCATCGACCCCCAGACCGGCCATGCCTGCGCCCTGCCCGGCGCCCAGGATTTCCTGCCCGATTTGAACCGCGAGTTCCGTCAGGTGGTCACCACCGGCGATCACACCGCCGACGCCCGCTCCACTCTGCGGGAATTCGAGTTGCTGGAACACCTGGAGGACGTCTTCGGCGACCTGGGCCAACCCCTCGGCAAACCCCACGGGGCGGTCCTGGCCCGCCTGGGCGGCGACCCCGCCCACTCCCTGATCATCGGCGACCGCCTGAGCACCGACGTCGCCGCCGACACGGACCGCCTGGTGACCATCCTGATCAACCAGGGCCAGGATCTCGTGGGCGCCGGCGTGGTGACCTTCCTCATCCACATCCTGCGCAAGCAGGGCCAGGGCGATTTCATTGCGGCGTTCGATGCCTTGACCGCCTCCGCCGAACCCTTCACCCTCGACACGCCTTCGGTCGGCGGGGGCGAGGTCACCGGCGCCTGGAGACGCGACGACGGTCTGGGCTACAGGTTGTGGACCTATGCCCATCCCCTCCTGCAGGGCGTGAGACGCATCATCCTGCTCTGATTTTCTGGATTTCCTCGATCTGTTTGTTATTTTTTTGTCAGAACCTGAATCCGGAGGTCGATATGGACACGTCCATCAGCATCCTGGCAACCACCGCGGCCAGCATCGGTTTCCTGCACACCATCACCGGGCCGGACCACTACCTGCCCTTCATCGCCCTGGGCAAGGCGCGCCGCTGGCCCCTGGGCCGGGCCCTGGCCATCACCGCGCTGTGCGGCGTGGGCCATGTGCTGGGCTCGGTGGTGCTGGGCCTGCTGGGCATCTCCCTGGGACTGGCCGTGGGCCGCATCGAGATCATCGAGGGGGTGCGGGGCAACCTGGCCGCCTGGATGCTCATCGCCCTGGGGCTGGTCTACATGGCCTGGGGCCTGCGCCGCGCCTGGAAGAACAAGGTCCACACCCATGCCCATGTCCACGCCGACGGCACGGTCCACACCCACAGCCACACCCACCATCACGACCACGGCCACCTGCACACCGAGCGGGGAACCGTCACGCCCTGGGTCCTGTTCATCATCTTCGTGCTGGGCCCCTGCGAACCGCTGATCCCCATCCTGATGTACCCGGCAGCCCGGCACGACACCACCGGATTGATCCTTGTCACATTGATCTTCTCGGCGGTCACCATCTCGACCATGGTGGCCATGGTCTGGCTGGCCGACCGGGGCTTTCGCCTGCTGCCCGCGGCGCGCATGGAACGCTACACCCATGCCCTGGCGGGGTTCGCCATCTGCGCCAGCGGGCTGGCCATCCAGTTCCTGGGCCTGTAGACTGGGGACGAACCCGGCAGGAGGATGATCGAACATGTGCGACACCTGCGGCTGCAACCAACCCGCCGAGGCGGTGACCTTCCGCAAGCCCGGCGATGACCACCATCACGCCGGTCACGAGCATCATCACGACCATGACCATGCCCACGGTCACGGTCACCCCCATGACCACCCGCATCCTCATGCCCATCCGCATACGCATGATCATGAGCATGGGCCTGGAGCCGGATCCGCCACCCTGAGCGTGGAACAGGATATCCTGCTGCAGAACAACCTGCTGGCCCAGCGCAACCGTGGCTGGTTCGAGGCCAAGGGCATCACGGCGCTGAACCTGGTCTCCTCGCCGGGCTCGGGCAAGACCACCCTGCTGGAAAAAACCATCCGCGCCCTGGGCGGAAACCCGGTGGTCTCGGTCATCGAGGGCGACCAGCAGACCATGAACGACGCCGACAGGATCGCGGCCACCGGGGCGGCGGTCCTGCAGGTCAACACGGGCAACGGCTGCCACCTGGACGCGGACATGATCCGCCGGGCGTGCGGGGAACTGGATCCCCCCGCGAATTCCCTGCTGATGATCGAGAACGTGGGCAACCTGGTCTGCCCGGCCCTGTTCGATCTGGGCGAGGCGGCCAAGGTCGTCATCATCAGCGTCACCGAGGGGGACGACAAGCCGCTGAAGTATCCCAACATGTTCGCCGAGGCGGAGCTGTGCCTGATCAACAAGATCGACCTGCTGCCCTACGTCGAGTTCGACGTGGACCGCTGCCTGGCCGGCGCCCGTACCGTCAATCCCGCCCTGGAGATCCTGCAGGTCTCGGCCACCACCGGCGAGGGCCTGGACCGCTGGCTGGACTGGCTGCGGACCCGGACCCGGGGCTGAGCCGGTCGCCATGTCCGCTACCCGGCGCAGGATCCTCGTGGACGGCATGGTGCAGGGCGTGGGATTCCGGCCCTTCGTGTTCAACCTGGCCGAGTCCCTGCGCTTGTCGGGGTTCGTGACCAACACCAGCGAAGGGGTGGTCATCGAGGTCCAGGGGGATCGGGCCGCCCTCGAAAACTTCACCGCCAGGTTGCGCGACGAGTGCCCACCCCTGGCGAGGATCCTCGGCGTGACGGTCGAAGGACTGCCCCCGCTGGCCGACGCCACCACCTTCGTCATCCGTCCTTCGCCTGATTCCACCGGCACCGCCACCCTTATCCCC
>CAYPVD010000009.1:0-33728 GCA_964414055.1 uncultured Fibrobacteraceae bacterium | reverse complement strand
CCAGAATTTGTCTGCAAGGCCAGTCCGAGAATAGACCGATCTGCTGCCCACCCATCTGAGCTGTGACCGCTAATCACGGACAGCTTTTTAAAGTCAGTGATAAAATGACTTTTCGTCACGCATGCGACAACACCTCTCGTCAGATCAACTTCACCCTAAGAAAAACAATGCAACCCAATGTAATCTCGGCACTCGATTTTGACGGTGTCATTTGTGACAGCGCAGTAGAGACCGGCATCACTGGCTGGAGAGCCGCCTGCCCATCCCCGACGAGCACAAGAACCTCGACCGCGGCAGCGAGTCGCCCATCCGCGTGGTGGACCTGGTCTATGCCGCCGGCGACACCCGTGCGGGTATCCAGACCATCGCCTTCAACCTGCCCAACGACGAGCGCGTGCGCGAGGCCAAGGGCAGCAAGAAGGTCCTGCTGCGCAACGTCATGAAGGCCAAGTTCGACCGGATCCTCACGCCCATCGCCCAGGTGCTGGTGGCCAAGGACCAGCTCGGCGACCTGACGGCCGAATCGTTCTTCCTGCACACCCTGTGGCACGAGATGAGCCATGGTCTGGGCCCGGGCAAGATCGTCAAGGACGGTCGCCGGACGGAGGTGCGCCTGGAGCTGAAGGAGACCTACAGCACCATCGAGGAGGCCAAGGCCGACGCCATGGGCGAGTGGGACATCTTCGTCCTGACCCGCGCCGGGCGCGACTACTTCCCCGCCGAGATCTTCAAGCAGCAGGCTGCGACCTATCTGGCGGGAATGTTCCGCTCGGTACGTTTCGGGGTGGGCGAGGCCCACGGTCAGGCCAACGCCATCCAGTTCAACTACCTGATGGCCAAGGGTGCGGTCCTGTTCCACGAGGATACGGGTCGTTTCTCCGTGGACGTGCCGGTGTTCGAGAAGGCCATCGGGGAACTGGTGGGGGAGATCTGCGTGATCGAGGCCAACGGGGACTATGAAGGTTCCAAGGCCTTCATCGCCCAGTACGGCGGTTTGCGTCCGGTGCTCGAGAATGCCCTGAAGAAGCTGGAGGACATACCGGTAGACGTGGAACCGGTCTTTCCCCGCTACGAGCCGTAGCCTGGTCCGGCCGTCCTGTCGTTTGGAAACACGATCGCCCCTCGGCCTGCGGGTGCCGAGGGGCGGTTCGTTTGCCGGTCAGAGTTTCCGTTCTGCAAGTAGGTCCTGCAGCTGCCGGTAGAGGTGGTCGTCGAACGGTCGTACCGAGGCGTACCACGGATACCCCTTGGCGCCGGGCTTGGGGCTCGGCAGGGGATTCATGGCGGCCGCCTCCTGGTAGGCGGCGAAGAAGCCGGACACGGTGCGCGCATCATTGCGCAGGCGCTCCTCGCCGAGGTTGCCGGCAATGGTGGCGGCCATGGCGTAGCCCAGCTTCGAATAACCGCCGGAGGCGGTCATGGTCCGGGCGAAATCCTTGGCACCGCTTGTCAGCGCCTCCGGATCGGACAGCAGAGGCGGCAGGGTCGTGTCGGCCAGGGCGACGATACGGCCGGCGGTGTAGGCGATGTCCTGGGGGATGATGACCACCTTCCTGAGCTTGGGGTGGTCCTGTCGGAAATACGTCTCGGCCCTGTTTTCCAGGAAGGCGGCGACCCCCTCGTTCCGGATCAGCACGAGGGCTTCCGCCAGGGCGTCGGCCCCGTCCAGCATCTCGGGGTTGACCACCCGGGGAATTTCATAGGTGCGGTACAGGAGACTGAGGGTCTGGGCCAGGGTCTGGTCGAGACCGCCGGCGGCCAGGACCCCGGTGTCGACCAGGACCGTATCGGCCTGCACCCGGATCTCCGGGCGGGCGGGCAGGCAGGCCAGGACCAGATGGGACGGCAGGCTGTCCGGCTGGATCCAGGCCGCCAGCCGTTCCTGCAGGCCGCACAGGACTTCCGGGGCGGCCAGGCGGGTCAGGAGGCTGTCGACCAGGGCGCGGTGATCGTAACTGTAACGGTAACTCGCGGCCATGGTGCGGCGGTCCTTGTTGACCTTGCCGGGCATGGTCTGACCGAGCACGTCCTGGAAGGCCGCGGCCACCCAGTTGCCGCAGCGCAGGACCGGGGGCACCATGGGCGCCAGACTGCGCCGCCAGGCGCCGCCGGCAGGGGTCAGGGCGAAGGCCTGGAGGTCCTCCCGCTGCGGCTTCTTCCCGGCGATGATCAGATCGCCGGTGGCCACGAACTCCTGCCAGGCCGTGGTGTCCAGGGTCAGGGGACAATCCTGCGTCCCGGTCACGGCAGGGGCGGCGGCGGGCCGTTCGGACGTGCGGTTGCAGGCCGCAAGACCCCAGAACATCGCCAGTGCCAGGAGAAATGCGGCCAGAACGGCTACCGGGTCGGGACGATGGTGCGGTCCATTGTGGAAAAGGCTGTTGCGGCTTATCATTCTCACCTTGGCAACTCCCATGTTCCCCCGCTCGGGCGGGTTCAGGTTTCGGCAAAGGAAAACCATGCTGCTGGTCAATGAAATATACCCTGCCATCTGCGGCGAGTCACGCTTCAGCGGCACGCCCTGCGTCCTGGTGCGCCTGACGGGGTGCCATCTGCGCTGCGCGTGGTGCGATTCGACCCATGCGTTCACAGGCGGCGAGCAGCTGAGCGTCGAAGCCGTCCTGGACCGGGTGCGCACCCTCGGTTTCGGCACCGTCCTGGTCACCGGCGGCGAACCCCTGCTGCAGGCCGAAAGCGTGGCGCTCATGCAGACTCTGCTCGCTGAAGGCTACATCGTGGTGCTGGAGACCAGCGGGACGCTCGGTCATGATGAACTTGTGCCCCTGGCGGAAGTTCCCGCCGGGGTGCACAGGGTCGTGGACATCAAGGCGCCCGGCAGCGGCATCGACGGCGATCTGATCGACTGGCCCGGGATTTCCGGTCTGACGTCGGACGACGAAGTGAAGATCGTGATCGCCGGCAGGGAGGATTTCACCTGGGCCCGGGATGTGGTTCTTGCCGACGGTCGTGTTCCGGCCGGGGTGCGCACGGCCCTGTCGCCGGCGGCCGGGGAGCTGGAGCCGACCCTACTGGCGGAGTGGATCCTGGAGGCCAAGCTGGACGTCGCCTTCCAGCTCCAGCTGCACAAGGCCCTGTGGCCGGACAGGGAGCGGGGGGTATGAGCGGGCGCGGCAAGGCCATCGTCCTGGTCAGCGGCGGTCTGGATTCCGCCGTCTGCCTGGGTGAGGCGGCCCGCGGCTTCGACCTGGCCCTGTTGCACCTGAACTACGGGCAGCGCACCGAGGCCCGCGAATTGCGCGCCTTCGGCGACCTGGCCGACCACTATGGGGTGGAGCAGAGGCTGGTCGTGGACATCACGCACCTCAAGCAGATCGGCGGGTCGTCCCTGGTCGATCCCACCCTGGCGGTCGAGACGGGCCTGCCGGTACCGGGCGCTCCCATCCCCTCGACCTACGTGCCGTTCCGCAACGCCCACATCCTGGCCGTCGCCGTGTCCTGGGCCGAGGTCATCGAGGCCGACAGGATCTTCATCGGTGCGGTGGAGGAGGACGGCAGCGGGTATCCCGATTGCCGCGCCGAATTCTACGACCGTTTCAACGAGGCCGTCAGGGTCGGGACGCGTCTGGGTGAGAGGCTGTCGGTCGAGACACCGCTGATCCACCTGGACAAGGCCGCCATCGTGCGCCGGGGACTGGAGCTGGAAGTGCCCCTGCATCTGACCTGGTCCTGCTACACGGAGGAGGACCGGGCCTGCGGCCGCTGCGAGAGTTGCCGTTTGCGCCTGCGCGGCTTCGCCGCCGCCGGCTGCACCGACCCCATCGAGTATCGCCGCGACGACTGATCAGCCCCGGCCGGTGGCGAATTTCCCGAAGTCGAATTCCCGGTAGGCGTTGCATCTGCTGCACAGGTGGATAAGGTCGCGGCGGCCATCGTCCAGGATGGCCCTCAGGCACTGGGCGGCGTAACCCTCCCATATCTCCTGAACGGTCTGTTCGTTGACATCCCCGATGACGGCCTTCCCGTGGACGTCCCAGCAGCACAAGGTGGCCTGGCCGTTGGTGTAGAAGAACATCTCGTCCAGCACCTTCAGGCAGGGCTTGAGCACTACGTCCTCGGGCTTCTGGCCCGTCCAGGGCCACTGGTACAGGCTGGTGACGACAACCTCGCTGCACTTCGGTCCCCAGAACTCGCGGTAGGCCTCGACCTCGTGGGCGTTCTCCGGCACCTCGATCATGCGTACCTCGGTGAACACCTTGTCGCGGTAGCCGCCCCGGTCCCACAGCTCGAGAAAGCCCTGGACACGTTCCATGACCCGGTCGAAATCGATGCCCACCCGGGAGGGCTCGTAGGTCTCGCGGCTGAGGCCGTCGATGGAGAAGCGCATGATGTCCACGCCCGCTTCCAGCAGCTGTCCGGCCAGCTTGGCGGTGAGCAGTTCGCCGTTGGTGTTGAACTCCACCCGCGCGGTGGGATCGCCCTGCTTGATGTAGCGGACGATCTCGGGCATGCGGTTGTCCACGAAGGGCTCGTTGGTCAGGAAGGGGCGGTAGATCACGCCCCAGCCGCGCGTGTCGTCGATGATCTTCTTCCAGGTGGCCTCGGGCATGCGGGCCGGCTCGCGGACGATCTCGTTCTGCGGGCAGAACGGGCACTTGGCGTTGCACTTGGTGACGGTCTCGAGCTGGATGTAGCGGGGGCGCCGGGCCACGGGCATGTGCCAGCGGGCCTTCTCGGCGTCCACACGGGTCAGGGAAGGGACGGTCTGGGAACGGGCGGCTTCAGGACGCATGCTGTCCTCCGGTCAGGTTCACGGCCCATCCTGCGCGGGCGGGTCTGCCGCCAGGAAGGGACGGATCACGTTCATGCTGCGTTCGGTGGCGCCCCGTTGGTCCAGGACCACCCGGCGCGCCTGCCTGCCAAGGTCGTGCAGGGCGGCTGGATCCGCCAGCAGTTTTCCCGCCACCTGGAGGGCCTGTGCGGGTTCCCTGAGGACGAAGCCCACCTCGAGCCGTACCATGAGGCCTGCCTCCTCGGCGTTGCCGATGACCGGGCCGAACAGCACCGGCATGCCCGCGACCGCCGGTTCCATGGTGTTGTGGACGCCGGTGGTGAAGCTGCCGCCGACGTAGGCCAGGTGTCCGGCGCGGTAGATCTCAGCCAGGACGCCGACCGAATCGACCAGGATCACCCGGGCGTCGGCGGTTTCGCGGCCGTTCAGCAGCGCGCCCAGGCGCAGATGGCCGATGCGGCGGTCATCCAGATCCCTTTCCAGGGAGCGCAGGCGGTCCGGCGCGGGCTCGTGAGGGGCCAGGACCACGCGCAGGTCGGGGTGTCCGGCGAGCAGTTCGGCCAGGATCGGCAGCCACAGCTTCTCGTCGGCGGGCCAGGTGCTGCCGAGCACCAGAAGGCGGCCACCGAGTCCGCGCAGGGCTTCGGCCGTCTTTCCGTCGGCGGCCGCCTCGTAGCGCAGGATGACCTGCTCGGCGCGCGTATCACCCGTGACGGTCACAGGGCATGTCACGCCCATGGATCCGATGAACCGTTGCCGGTCCTCCTCGGTGCAGACGCCGATGTGGACGAAGCGGTCGAATACATCGCGGTAGAGGGCGCGAACCACGGGTTTGAGCCGGGCGCTGCCGGGCTGCAGGGATCCGGCCAGCAGGACCAGGGGTACGCCGTGGCGGTCGGCGGCCAGGACCTGGTTGGGCCAGCAGTCGAACTTGACGAAGACCAGCAGACGCGGATGCCAGGCCCGCACGAGTTCGTCCATCCGGCGGGGATGATCCAGGGGCAGGTATTCGTGCAGATCCGCGCAGGGCCTGCCGGCGGCGTAGTCCATGCCGGAGGGCGAGAAGTGGGTGACGGCCACCGGCAGGTGGGGAAATTCCTCCCGCACGGCGGCGATCACCGGCCGGGCCTGTTCGTATTCCCCGACGCTGGTGACGTGAAACCAGACGCACCCCTGCAGCCGGGGTGCGGCCTCGGTCAGTCGCCGCATCAGACCGCGTCTGCCCTGCAAGCCCGTGGCCAGCTTGTCCACGAACGGAGCGGCCAGCCGGGCGGTACCGCACAAGGCGGGGCTGATCGCCCCGTAGAGCCGCAACCAGGGGCCGGGTGAACGGAAGGAGGCGTGACGGGGGCGGTTCATGGCGACTCCGTGGGTTCCAGGGCGGACCACATGGCCTGCAGGCGCCTGCCGGCGGCCTGGGGGGTGATGTCGTCCAGGCAGGCCAGGTCGCCCCTGTGACAGGGACGCTTGCCGTTGCGCGAGCAGGGGCGGCAGGTGAGATCCCGCTCCAGGACGGCACTGTGCGGCAGGCGGGGGAAGTAACCGAATTCCCTCACCGTGGGTCCGAAGAACGCCAGCACGGGGGTGCCCACCGCTTCGGCCAGATGAAGCAGCCCGCTGTCGTTGGTGACGACCAGGCGGCAGGCCGCCAGGGCGGCGGCCACCTCCGGCAGGGGGCGGTTGTGCACGAGGGTGACCCTGGAGTCGGCCGTCAGGTCCTGCAGGGGCGAGGAGGAAAACCAGCCTTCCTCGCGGGGTCCCAGGAAGATGCGGATCTCCGCCTCGTTCCGGGTCAGGAAATCGCGGACCAGGGTTGCGAAGTGCGCGGGGGGCCAGCGTTTGGCGTCCCACTGGGCGCCGGGGGCGAGGCCCAGGATCCCTCGGCGCATGGTTGCCGGAGGAACCATCGCCGCCAGGGGCGGAACCATGGTCGCCGGGACCGGGTCGGCGGTTTCGCCGGGATCCAGCATGACTTCCCGGAAGCGGTCGCCCATGGTCCGGTCCAGGGCCGGGGACCGCCGGCCGGTGCGCATGAACCACAGGCGTGCGGACGTATCCTTGGCCAGACGCTTTTCGGGTCGGCGCCCCATCATGGCCAGCAACAGGTGGCCGCGCAGGATGTTGTGGGCGTCGAGGATGGTGTCGAAGTTCCTGCCGCGCAGGATCCCGGCCAGACGCAGGATGTCCCCGGCGGCCAGGTCTTGCGGAGCGATGACCTCGTCCACCCCGCGCACGCCCCTCATCAGGTCGGCAAAACGGGGTTTGGTCACCAGGGTGACGGTTTCGGCACCAGGCGAGGTACGATCCCGCCGCTCTGCGGCGGCCCACCCCAGCAGGCAGAGGTCGCCCAGGGAGCCGAAACGGATGACCAGGATCCGGGTCATGACGCCTTTCGCGGAAAACGTGAGCAAAGCGGCAACGGTTGCTGCGATAATGATGACCGACCGTATTCCTGGCAAGTTCTGGTTGCCGCCGGACGGTTGTGCCTTCATGCTTGTTCCCGCATGGTTGGGAGCGAGGTCCTGCTGGCGAAAGGGAACTGCGAGGCTCTTGGAATATCTGTTGCTTCTGGTCCTGCTGCTGCTGTCGGCGGCCTTCTCGGGCGCCGAGACGGCCTTCTTTTCCCTGCGGCGCAACGAGGTGGCCAAGCTGGCGGCCGAGAAGGGGAAAGCGGGTCCTCACGCCGCCCGGCTGCTGGAGAACTCCCACGAACTGCTCTCGGCGCTGCTGATCGGCAACCTCCTGGTCAATTCCGCCGCCAGCGTCACTGCAACGGCCTTGATCCTGGCCCATGTCGGTGCCATGGGTGTGGCCGTGGCCGTGCCGGTCATCACCCTGGGCCTGCTGCTGTTCGGTGAGATCACCCCCAAGATGATTGCCCTGAGAAAGCGCCTGCAGATCAGCCGTCTGGCCCAGGGCCCCCTGCGCTTCTGGCTGATGTTGATCAGCCCCGTGCTTGCCGCCGTGGGGGGGCTGGTCAAGCTGGTGCTGGCGGTTTTCCCCTGGGAACGAACCGGATCCCTGCCCCTGGACGCCAAGGAACTGCAGACGGCCTGCGAACTGGCCGTCGCCGACGGGGCCCTGAGCGAGACCGAGGGACGTTCCCTGGCACGGCTTCTGGAGCTGGGCGAACTGGAAGTCGTCCACGTCATGACCCCGCGCACCGAAGTCGTCGCCCTGCGGCGCGGCATGTCCCTCAAGCAGGTGCTGGCCGCCGCCCGCCGGGCGGGTTTCAATCGATACCCGGTGCTCGACAGCGAGGGTGAACGCCTGGCCGGGCTTTTTCACCTGAAGGATCTGCTGGGCGGACGGCCCGATCCCGAACATCCGCTGGACGGACCCCTGCGGCCCCTGCTGTTCGTCCCCGAGAGCAAGGACGTGGCCGCGCTGCTGGCGGAGATGCGCAGCGGCCGCACCCACCTGGTGGCGGTCGTGGACGAGCACGGGGATTTCACGGGCATCGTGACCATGGCCGACTGCCTGCACGCCCTGCTGGGACCGGTGGCCGATTCCTCGGGCGGAGGCCAGGATGTGGTCGCCTTGGGCCCGGGCCGGTGGATCGTGCCCGGCAGGATCGACACGAGGGACTTCGCCGAGGCCTGTGGCGTCGAACTGCCTCTCAGCCGCGATTTCGTGACGGTGGCGGGCTTCATCATGGCCAAGCTGGGCCGGGTACCGCGTCCGGGGGACGAGGTCGCCCACGCCGGAACGAGGTTCCGGGTCCTGGAGATGTCGGGCCACCGCATCGATGCCGTCGAAGTCGTGAGACCCGAACCCGAGACCGATAACGCGGGGGAGCAGGAACCATGACCACCGTACCCCAGACCGGCGGCGCACCGCTGCCTTTGGCCCAGGTCATGGTGATCGGCGCGGTCTGCCTGGGTGTGGCGGGATTCTTCTCGGGCACCGAGACCGGCGTGATGAGCGTCAGCAGGGCCCGGGTCAGGCGGATGCTCCGCGCCGGTCATGCCGGACGATCAGGCAGACTGCTGGAGAAGATGCTGGACAGCGTCGAGGACACCATCCTGTCCTGTCTCATTGGAACCAACCTGTTCAACGTCGTGTTCAGCGCATTGGTGACCATGGCGGTGACGGTACGACTGGGGCCGGAACGGGAATGGCTGGCCGTGGTCATGGTCTCGGTACTGGTCATCCTGTTCTCGGAGATCCTGCCCAAGGTGATGTACCGGGAGTTTCCCGAGCGCCTGATGCTCGCCTCGGCCATGCCCCTGGCGACGGCCAAGTTCCTTCTGTGGCCGGTGCGCAAGCTCCTGGGGTTGTATTCCGCGGCGTGGAGGGGGGTACTGGGTGCAGGCCACCAGGATGGGGGCTTCGACCGGCGCAGCCTGGCCGCCCTGCTGTTGAGCTACACGGTTCCGGGGGGTCACGAGGAGAGGTTCACCCGGCTGGTGGACCGCTTCCTGAAGCTTGCGGGCAGGAATCTGACGGACATGGCCAAGCCCCTTGATGAACTGGTGACCGTCACACCCCGGACGACCGTCGGAGCCTGCCTGGAAATGGCGGCCAGGTCGGGGTTCAGCCGGCTGCCCGTTTTCGGCTCCGGACCGGAGGGCCCCCTGGGTTATGTCCTGGTTCGGGACCTGCTTTTCCTGCCGCCGGAGGACCATGCCCATCCCGTTCCGCGGCCGCTGTGGCGGGACATTTTACTGGTGGACGCCCGGATGTCCCCGTACGAACTTTTCGAGGAGCTGCGTACCCAACAGGATCAGCTGGCCATGGTGACCGATCCCGACGGCCATGCCCGCGGCATGATTACCCTGGAGGACCTGATCGAGACCGTGGTGGGATCCATCAACGACGAGTTCGACCCCGTCAATGAAACGAAGGAGGCGTCATGAGCAGTACGGAATTCGGCAAGCACGACCGCACACTGGTGGCGTTGGTCACCCAGTACCAGACCCTGGCCATGGTGAGTCTGGGCAAGATCCAGAATCCCGCCACCGGCCAGGTGGAGCGCGACCTGGAGCAGGCGCGCATCTTCATCGACATTCTCGAGATGCTGAAGGTCAAGTGCCGGACCGACACACCAGAGGACATCCTGCGTCTTCTCGATTCCTCGGTCATGGACCTGCAGCTGAACTACCTGGACGAGAAGAAGAAGGATGCCGAGGCCCAGGAATCCGAGGACCATGGGTCTGGGGCCCAGGAATCCGAGGACCGGGACGCTCCCGCAGAGAATAAGGATCAGCAGGACCAGAAGCAGGAGGACGGGGCTGAAGACCCGGCGGGGGAAGAGGCCGGCCCTTGACCCGTGTCCCGGTAATCCTGACCCTTGTTTGCGTCCTGGCCTGGACCGGCACCGCGTCCGCTCAGGCAGTCGCGGAGCCGGTTTCCCCTGCTCGTCCCCAGGATGCCCTCATGCTCGGTCGCACCTTCTCGGCCGTTCCCCAGCCCGACGGGCTGATCACCTTCGGCGTGGGCGCCAGGACCCTGACAACCGTCTACCACATCGGGAGCCAGTTGGAGCGGATCTCGGGCAAGGATCTGCTCCTGCAGACCGAGTGGGATCTTTTTCCCTGGCTGGCCGTCAGCGCCGAGGTGCCGTGGCATTCCTGGACCGGGGGTCGGCGGTGGCTGGATGACTCCGGTTCGGGACTGGGCGATGGCACCTGGCAGGCGGTCAGTGGGCGGTCCCTGGTGGGCGAGTGGCTCTACGGAGCCGTCGGTTTCGGGGGCAACCTGCCGCTGGGCGACAAGGAGCAGGGGCTGGGCGAGGGGATCTTCTCGCCGCGGGCCGGTGGCGCGTTGACCCTGCGGGCCTGGACCCGCAGCCTGCTGCCGGAGATGCGGCTGCACCTGAACTACGGCCATACCTGGAACCAGGCCGAGGACACCGGTTACGGCACCGGCGAGAACGGGCTGCAGCCCTGGCCGCCGCGCTATCCCCCGGCCTCCGAGTCGGGCGGGCACAAGGGCAACGACCAGACCCACTGGGGCGTGGCCCTGGAGTTCCGCAACGCGGCCACCAGCCTGTGGATAGAGTATGCCCGCGACCGGTTCATCGACAATCCCCATGTCTCGGACAAGGAACAGCTGGACACCGTCGCGGCGGGCCTGCGGTGGGGGCTGGAGGAAGGCTGGGCCCTGCACGGCAAGTACCTGGTGAGCCTGGCCCAGGACGACATGGCGACCGACTGGTTTCCCTCCTTTCCCGAATGGTCCATGACGGTGGCCGTCAGCCGACAGTTCTCCATCGGCGGCAGGGACCGCGACAACGACGGGATCCCCGACCGCAAGGACCGTTGTCCGGCCCTGGCAGAGGACAAGGACGGATTCCAGGACGAAGATGGCTGCCCCGACTACGACAACGACGGGGACGGGATCCCCGACGCGGTGGACAAGGCCCCCCTGGAGCCGGAGGATCGGGACGGATTCGAGGATGAGGACGGGGTTCCCGACTACGACAACGACGGCGACGGAATCCCCGACCGGGATGATCTCTGCCCCGATGAACCGGAGAACTTCAACGGCTACCTGGACCAGGACGGTTGCCCGGACGAGTTCCTGGACGCCGACGGGGACGGGGTCGAGGACGGCGACGACCTGTGTCCCGGTCAGGCCGAGGATCTGGACGGGTTCGAGGACGGGGACGGCTGTCCGGACCTGGACAATGATATGGACGGCATCCCCGACACCGAGGACCAATGCCCGGACCAGCCCGAGAACTACAACGGGGTCGATGACGAGGACGGGTGTCCCGACTGAGCCTACCCGTCCGCGCCGGGGGCCAAGGCCCGCTTGGCCCTTTGCCACGAAGCTTCGAGCTCGTCCAGGGTGGCGTCCTGGAGGCTCAGGCCGCGGCTGCGGAAATCCTCTTCAACCAGGTGGAAACGGTCGCGGAAGCGGTTGTTGATCCGGCGCATGGCCATGTCCGGCTGGATGCCCAGCTTGCGGGCCAGGTTCACCACGGCGAAGAGGACGTCGCCGAGTTCGTGTTCCATGGCGGCGGGATCCCCGGCGGCGATGGCCTCGTCCATCTCGCCCAGCTCTTCATCCAGCTTGGCGCGGGCCCCGGCCGGGTCGGGCCAGTCGAAGCCGACCTTGGCGGCGTCCTTCTGGAAGCTGAAGGCCTGGTGCAGGGGCGCCGTGGCTGCGGGCAGCTCCTTGAGCACCGAGCCCGTATCGGGGTCCTCTCCCCGGTCCCGTTTCTCCTGGGCCTTGATGGCGTCCCATTGCTGCTGGCTTTCGTCGGTGTCGGTGGCCGTGGCGTCGCCGAAGACGTGGGGGTGGCGGCGCACGAGCTTGGCGCGGCCTTCGGCGGCGATGTCGTGCATGTCCACGGGTTCCCGCTCGCCCAGGATCTCACAGCAGAAACAGGTCATGAACAGCAGATCGCCCAGTTCCTCGCGGATGCCCGCGCTGTCGCCGGCCAGGGCGGCCTCGACCAGTTCGGCGGCCTCGTCCATCAGGTAGCGGGCGGCGTCCAGGAGGGTCTGCTTGCGGTCCCACGGACAGCCGCCCGGGGAGCGCAGGGTATGGATCGTGTCCAGCAGCTGTTGGAATTCGCCGGGCATGGGAAATCCTCTCACGGGTCTTTCAAGGGTGATATCCGGGCGGTCCAAGTTAAAACACATTGGCCGCGGGGGAAACCTTTGTTATCCTTGCCAGTCACCCGTCGGGGTGTTCCGGGAACCTGCTGACTTCACCTGAACCCGCGAAACGGAAGCCACGTTGTCCGACTGGATCAGAATCAAGGGCGCCCGCCAGCATAACCTCAAGAACATCGATGTATCCTTCCCCTGCCGGGTGATGACGGCGGTTTCGGGCCTGTCGGGTTCGGGCAAGTCCTCCCTGGTCTTCGATACCCTGTACGCGGAGGGCCAGCGGAGCTACGTGGAGTCCCTGTCCACCTACGCGCGCCAGTTCCTTGAACGTCTGCCCAAGCCGGACGTGGACTGGATCGAGGGCATCAGTCCGGCCATCGCCATCCAGCAGCGCAACGCGGTGACCAGCGGCCGCAGCACCGTGGGCACCGTGACGGAGATCAACGACTACCTGCGGGTGCTGTGGGCGCGGACCGGGAAGATCGTCTGCCCGGACTGCAACGTGCCCGTCGTTCGCGAAACCCCCGCCGGAATCTGGCGCAAGATCCGCAAGGACCCCGGCGAGGGCGAGCTGGTGCTGGTCTGCTACCGGCTGACGTTCGGCCCGGACGGTCCGGCGGTGGGCTGGTGGGAACCGCTGCTGGCCCAGGGTTTCCAGCGCGTGGTCCTGGACGGGGAGATCCGCCGCCTGGACGAGGCCGAAGGGCTTCCGGCCCCGGGCGAGGAACAGGATTGCCTGGTGATTGTGGATCGTCTGAAGCTTTCGAGCCGCATCCGTTCCCGCTTCATCGAGGCCGTGGAGCTGGCCCTGGCCCAGGGTGCGGGGCGGGTCGTGCTGCGCACTCCGGACGGCGTTTTCCAGCGGGAATTCTCCGGCGACCTTTCCTGTGCGTCCTGCGGCCGCGTGTTCCCCGAACCGACGCCCCGCCTGTTCTCGTTCAATTCCCCCGAGGGGGCCTGCCCGGCCTGCAAGGGGTTCGGGAACCGTCTGGAGTTCGACGAGAACAGGATCATCCCCGATCCCGACCTGTGCCTCCGGGACGGCGCCGTCAAGCCCTGGAGCACCGAGAGCTTCCACCGCCAGTTCACGGCCCTGCTCCGTTTCTGCGGTCGCCACGGGATCCCCGTGGATGTCCCGTTCGGCAAGTTGCCGCGCAAGCAGCAGCTGATGGTCCTCGAGGGCAGCGACAAGAGCTACCTGGGAATCATCCCCTACCTGGTGAAGATGCGTAAGGAGATGAAGAAGGGGCACCACCGGTTCTTCACCCGCCGGTACATGGGCGACACCCTGTGCCGGGCCTGCGGCGGATCCCGCCTGAGGCCCGAGGCCCTCGCGGTGCGGGTCCAGGGCCTGGACCTGGGCCAGGTGGGCCGGATGTCCGTGGCCGACGCCCTGGCCCGCATGCGGTCGGTGAGGCTGAGCAAGGCGGCGCAGGCGGTGGCCGGGGAGATCCGCGACGAGGTCGTGCACCGGCTGGAGTTCCTGGACAAGGTGGGCCTGGGCTACCTGACCCTGGATCGTCTGACGCGGACGCTTTCGGGGGGCGAGGCCCAGCGGATCCATCTGGCCAACGCCATGGGCTCGCGCCTGGTGGACACCCTCTACGTCCTTGACGAGCCCACATGCGGCCTGCATGCCGAGGACGTGGACCGCCTGGTGGCCACCCTGCGGGAACTCGTGGCCGGCGGCAACACGGTGGTGGTGGTGGAGCACGACCTGCAGGTCCTGGCCGCGGCGGACTACTTCGTGGAACTGGGTCCGGGCGCCGGCCGCAACGGCGGCGAACTGGTCTACGCCGGCACGGTGCAGGAACTGCTGGCCGACGGCGACACCCTGACCGCACGCTACCTGCGCGGCGAGGTTCCGCCCCCGCCCCGGCGCGCGCCCTCGGAGGACCGCAACCGGCAGCTGGTGGTCAAGGGGGCCAGACACCACAACCTGCGCAACATCGACGTCAGGATCCCCCTGCACCGTCTGGTGGTGTTGACGGGAATTTCCGGGTCCGGCAAGAGCAGCCTGCTGAACGGGTGCGTCTATGACGGGTTGACGGCCAAGGCCGTCGGCGGCAGCGGCCGCGGAGCGCCGTTCACAGCCATTCAGGGGGGGCACGGGGTCGACAAGGTGATTCGTGTGGACCAATCCCCCATCGGCAAGACCAGCCGTTCCAACCCCGCCTCGTACCTGCAGATCCTGGGTCCGGTGCGCGACCTCTTCGCCCATACCGTCGAGGCGGTGGCGCGGGGCTATGCCCCGGGCCGTTTCAGCTTCAACACCGCCGGGGGCCGCTGCCCCACCTGCCAGGGGCTGGGCTACCACCGGGTCCAGATGCAGTTCATGGCCGACATCGAGGTGCCGTGCGAGGATTGCCGGGGCAGCCGTTTCAGCCGGGCCACCCTGGAGATCAGGTACAAGGGGCTGAACATCGCCCAGGTGCTGGACCTGACGGTGGAGGAGGCCCTGGCGTTCTTCGGCGATGTGGGCGCGGTCAGCCAGAAGCTGTGGTTGCTCAAGAAGGTGGGCCTGGGCTACCTGCACCTGGGTCAACCCGCGCCCACCCTTTCGGGGGGCGAGAGCCAGCGGTTGAAGATCGCCCGCGAGCTGGCCCTGCCCACCGGGCGCAACAACCTGTACCTGCTGGATGAGCCCACCACCGGCCTGCACGCCGAGGATGTCAGGGCCCTGGTGGCCGTGCTGCATGAGCTGGTGGCCCAGGGGCATTCGGTGGTGGTCATCGAGCACAATCTCGACCTGATCGCCCAGGCGGACTGGATCATCGATCTGGGTCCCGGCGGGGGCGATGCCGGCGGTCGCATCGTGGCCCAAGGCACCGTCTCCCAGGTCGCCGGGGCCAAGGGATCCCTGACGGGCAAGCATCTCGCGGCCCGGATTCATACCCGCCGCTGATCCTTCCAACCGTGGCATATGGCTTGCAGTTTTTCCCCCTGTGACAAGCAGCTGGTTCTTGTGATGAGCCGAACTCGTTGCAGGGCAATATGATGCGCAAATCGGTCTTTCATGCGCAGGGCGGCAGGGGAAAAATATGCCATCTGGAATTCGGAAATACCTGCACAGGCAGGGGCGTTCGCTCGAGGGCACGGGAGAGGCCGGGGCCGGGACTGTTCCGGTGCCGGTGCTGGAGGCTGACCGGCCGGAAAGGTCCGGCTTTCCGGCCCGCAAGCCGGAAACGGTCATCAACGTCGAAGCGGTGCGCAACCTCGCCCACGAATTGCGTTCCCCCCTGACGGCCATCAAGAGCAGCCTGCAACTGGTCACCGCGGGGGAGGCCGGTCCCCTGACCGCCGACCAGGAGCACTTCCTGTCCCTGGCCCTGCGCAACCTCGATCGCCTGGACCGCATGACGACCGATCTGCTGGACAAGGAGCGGGGCAGGACCCGCCGGTCCGCCTTGGCCGCCGCCCTGGTGGACCTGGGACCCGTACTGCGGGACGCGGCGCGGTTGCACGGGATCGCGGCGAATAAAGAGGGCCTGGATTTCGATGCGGAAGGGCTGCCCGAGAGCTTTCCCGCCGAAGTGGATACGGACGGCATCCTGCAGGTCGTGGACAACCTGCTGAGCAACGCCCGAAAATTCACCCGTCCTGCGGGGCTGGTCAGGATCTGGCTGGAACAGCATCCCGCGTTGCCGGCGGGGCTGGCGAAGGACCTGGCCGAGTTCTTCCTCATGCCTCTGGAGGTTTTCACCCTGGTGGTGGAGGACAGTGGGCGCGGCATCGCTCCCGAACGCCAGGCCAGGCTCTTCGAGGCCTTTTCCCGGGTTCACGACCAGGAAGGTATGGACATTCCGGGTTCCGGTCTCGGATTGCACATCACCAGGGACCTGGTGGGGGCCATGGGGGGCACCTTGAGCCTGGCCAGCAGGCAGGGGCAGGGTACGACCGTCTGGGTTCGCTTGCCCCGCAACGAGAAGACCCGCCGCCTGCTCCTGGCGGTGGCCCGTTTCCAAGCCCGGGCCGCAGCATGGAACCGGGTTCGCAGGTCGGTCCAGATCGCGGGGCTTGACCTGCGGGACCGTGCCGGAGGGCCGGATCGCAGGGCCGTGCGGCGTTTCCTGGCGCAGATGGAGGAGCAGAACGCAGGTGTGGGCGATCAGGTCGCGCCCGGACTCTGGGTCGCGGCCATGGACGAACCCGGCAACTGGTCCCGGGCCTGGTCCAGGTTCACGTTCCGGGACCGGACCGGGACGCCGGAGACTTCCTGGCGCAGGTTGGGAACCAGGCGGGTGCTGACCGAACCGGAAGTGGCACAGTTGATTTGAGAACCCACCGGCGGGCGGATTCGGGCTAAAGGCCGTGCGGGTCCTGTCGATGGTGGTGAAAATGGCGGGAGATTCCCGGCCCCGAGGTCGGACAGCGGAGGCGAATTCATGGATCACAAGCTGCAAATCCTGGTCGTGGACGACGAACCCGATATCCTGGAAACCCTCAGCTACAGCCTGGCCAAGCGGGGTTTCGATGTCAGCACGGCCGCCGACGGCCTCGAGGGTCTGGACAAGGCCAAGCGCAGCACGCCCGACTTCATGATCCTGGACGTGATGCTCCCCGGCTGCAACGGCTACGAGGTGAGCAGAATGCTCAAGGAGTGGATGGACAACGATCCCATGGCCAAGCCGTTTCCCATCATGTTGTTGACCGCGCGCAAGGTGGAATCCCGCGACCGGGAAAAGTTCATCGAGACATGGTCCCGCGCCGACGCCTGCATGTACAAGCCGTTTTCCATGGACGAGATCATGACAACCATCAACGAGCTCTGCAACCGGCAGTCCGCCTAGCTCCACAGGTCGCGTCAGGAAAAACAGCCCGCTCCGGCTTGACAACCGGAACCCCTGGATGTTTTATTCTCCGTTCTGCCGCAAGCGGCAAGGTTCCGGTGCCTGGGTAGCTCAGTTGGTAGAGCACATGACTGAAAATCATGGTGTCGGTGGTTCGATTCCGCCCCCAGGCACCACCTTTCCTCCGGCTGTGGATACGGGAGCTGGTGTAGCTCAGCTGGTAGAGCAGCTCACTCGTAATGAGCAGGTCTGCGGTTCGAGTCCGCACACCAGCTCCACTTTCTTGCCTCGGTCGCCCATCCACCCCCGGTGCGGGGGATTTTTTTGTCCTTGGCCGGGCCGCGGTCGCGGGATTAGGCTATAATTTCCCTGATGGAGACAACCTGGACAGACAGCCGGAGGTGGAGCATTGCCGCTGCGCATCAGCATTTCGGGAATCCGCGGGGTGATCGGCGACGGCCTGGACGCTGTTTCGGTGACCAGGTGGGCCGCCGCTTTCGGCGCCTGGCTGCCGCCGGGCCCGGTGGTCGTGGGCCGTGACCCCCGTCTGAGCGGTCCCATGGTGTTCGACGCCGTGGCCGGCGCCCTCTGCTCCACCGGACACGATGTCTGGGATATCGGGATCGCAACCACCCCGACCACCGAGATCGCCGTGCAGCAGAGCAACGCCGTCGGGGGCGTGATCATCACCGCCAGCCACAATCCCGCCCAGTGGAACGCCTTGAAGTTCCTGCAGGGCAACGGTCTGTTCCTGACGAAATTGCAGAATCGCGATGTGCGCACCAGGTTCGAGGACGGGAGCGGGCATGTGGGGTACCGGGAACTGGGCCGGGTCAGCCTGCGTGAAGGGGCCGACCGGCAGCACCTCGATGCCATCACCGGGGCCTCGTGGCTGGATACGGAGGCCATCGCCGCGCGCGGCCTGCACGCCGTGCTGGACGCCGTCGAGGGCGCGGGAGGCGTGATCGTTCCGCGCCTGCTGGATGTCCTGGGGGTGCGATGCACGGGGCTGAACTGCGGGCTGAGCGGGGAATTCCCCCACGATCCCGAACCCACGCCGGTCCATCTGGAGCAGCTCTGCGGTACCGTGGCCGCCGAGGGAGCCGACATCGGATTCGCCGTGGATCCGGACGTGGACCGTCTGGCCCTGGTGGATGAGAAAGGTCGGGCCCTGAGCGAGGAGATGACCCTGGTATTGGCGGTGGATTTCGTGCTGGGCAAGCTCAAGGCCACCGGTCGCCAACCGGGGCCTGTGGCGGTCAACCTCTCTACAACCGGCCTGATCGAGACCGTCGCCCGGAAGCACGGCGTGTCCGTGTTCCGGACCCCGGTGGGCGAGGCCAACGTCGTGGAGACCATCCTGGACGAGGGCTGCGAGCTGGGGGGCGAGGGCAACGGCGGGGTCATCTATCCCGCCATCCACGCCGGGCGCGACGCCCTGGTGGGCATCGCCATGGTGCTGCAGGCCCTGACCGAGTCGGGCGGAACCCTCTCGGAGATGGTGGCCGCCCTGCCGCCGGTGGTCATGCGCAAGATCAAGGTGCCGGCCGACCAGCTGCCGGCTGGAGATGACCTCAAGAAGGTCCTGGCCTCCCTGGGGCCGGGGACCATCGACGAGAGGGACGGCCTGAAGTGGGTGGGCGAAGCCGGATGGGTCCACGTGCGTCCCTCCAACACCGAACCGGTGGTCCGGATCATTGCCGAAGCTCAAGACGAGAAGCAGGTTGCCGATCTCATACGGAAGGTCCAGGCAGGCTAGTTGACGGATTAGCGGAAGGATGCGCCCATGTGCGGCATTGTTGGAGTGACAGGAACCCCGGAAGCGCTGTCGGTCCTGATCGAAGGGCTCAAGCTCCTCGAATACCGCGGCTACGACAGCGCCGGCGTGGCCATCGTGCGCTCCGACGGCCAGCACGTGGTCAAGGAGAAGGGCAAGATCGCGGTGCTGGAGGAGGCCTGCAAGGGGCAGGACCTGGCCGGCAACTGCGGCATCGCCCACACCCGCTGGGCCACCCACGGGGCGCCCAACAAGCTCAACGCCCACCCCCATACCTCCGGCGAGATTTCCATCGTCCACAACGGGATCATCGAGAACCACGGCGCCCTGCGGGTCCAGCTGGGCAAGAAGGGCCACAAGTTCGAATCCGACACCGATTCGGAGGTGCTGGCCCACCTGATCGCCGATTTCTACGCCGACGACCTGGTGGAGGCCGTACAACGCGCCCTGGGCGTGGTCCAGGGTGCTTTCGGCATCGCCGTGACCCACAGCGCCCACCCCGAGATGATCGTGGGCGCCCGCAAGGGCAGCCCCCTGGTGGTGGGCATCGGCGAAGGCGTGAACTTCCTGGCCTCGGACGTGGCGGCCATCATGGGGCACACCCGGCAGGTCATCTACCTGGACGACGGGGAGATGGTGACCCTGACGCCCGACAGCATCAGCACCACCACCATCGACAACGAGGAGATCACCAAGGAGATCCAGGAGATCACCTGGGATCTGGACCAGATCCAGAAGGGCGGCTACGAGCATTTCATGCTCAAGGAGATCTTCGAGCAGCCCCAGACCATCCGCGATTCCTACCGCGGCCGGATCCTGCCCGAGAGCGGGGACGTCAAGCTGGGCGGGATCGAGCTGACCGACTGGGAACTGCGCAACATCCGGCGCATCATCATCCTGGCCTGCGGCACCTCGTGGCACGCGGGGCTGGTGGGCGAGTACCTGCTGGAGGAATACGCCGGCATTCCGGTGGAGGTCGAGTACGCCAGCGAGTTCCGCTACCGTTCACCCATCATCGAGCCGGGTACGCTGTGCCTAGTGGTCAGCCAGAGCGGCGAGACCATCGACACCCTCGAAGCCATGCGCGAGGCCAAGCGCAAGGGCGCCAAGGTGCTGGGCATCACCAACGTGGTGGGTTCGACCATCGCGCGCGAGAGCGAGTGCGGCGTGTACATCCACGCCGGGCCGGAGATCGGGGTGGCATCGACCAAGGCCTTCACCAGCCAGGTCACCATCCTGGCCCTGCTGGCCCTGCTGCTGGGGCGTCGCACCCTCATCAGCGCCGACCGGGGCACCCAGATTCTCCGGGAATTGGAGGAGATCCCCGGCAAGGTCCAGCAGGTGCTGGACCACAGCGAGGCCATCCGCCGGATCGCCCAGGTCTACGCGGGCCACAAGAACTGCCTGTACCTGGGACGCGGGGTGAACTTCCCCATCGCCCTGGAGGGCGCCCTGAAGCTCAAGGAGATCAGCTACATCCACGCCGAGGGCTATCCCGCCGCGGAGATGAAGCACGGGCCCATCGCCCTGATCGACCCGGAGATGCCGGTGGTGGTCATCGCCATCAAGGACGGCAGCTACGACAAGATCGTGGGCAACGTGCAGGAGGTCCGGGCGCGCGACGGCAAGATCATCTCCATCGTGACCGAGGGCGACCAGGAGATTGCCGCTTTGAGCGACCACGTCATCACCATTCCCGAGACAACCAACTTCTGGACGCCTTTGCTGTCGGTGATCCCGCTGCAACTTCTGGCCTACCACATCGCCGTGATCAGGGGCGAGGACGTGGATCAGCCGCGGAACCTGGCCAAGGCGGTGACGGTGGAGTAGGTGGAGCCTCAGGCCGTGATGAGGACGATGGGTCGTGACCTCCGTGTCACGACCCATCTCGCATTTCGGAACCTTCGGCCATCCAGGGCTCCAGGCGCCTCCATGACGCCTCGCTACGGCCGGAGGCTCCGCCTGCTCCACCGTTGCAGCCTGGAGGTTTCGCGGCTTACGATATGGAGGTGCTTAGCGGTAGAGGCTCTTGACCGCGCCCCAGGACATTTGATGGTCCGGAAGGGGACCGCAAATGTAGCCGATGACCGCATTCCAGGGGCTGCCGCAGTCGCCGTTGACGACGAAATCCGGGGGGTCTGCAAGCGGGCTGCGAGCAAGGGGGACGAGGTTCCGGCCGGGATCTCCCACGTAAAGAGGGGCGGGAGCGGCCAAGCTCGAGGGGGAGGCGGCTGTCAGCGTGAAGTCCAGTTCTCCCGCATCGAGGTAGAAGACATCGATGGTTCCCTGCAGCAGGGTTTCGGTCGCGGTCAGGGGGGAGGAAAACATGAGCCGGATATCGACGAAGCCCGGCTGGTCGGTGTCCCAATTCAGATCAGGGGATGGCCCCACGGGAAAGTCGGGAATCAGGGAGGTATTTGTACGCCCGGTGATGGAGAGCCCGAATTCCAGGCCCGAGATGAAGGGATAGGACGGGCATCGCAGATACACTCCCATGGTGATGTGGTCCAGGAATTCAGCGCGCACGCAGTCTTCCCACGAATCCGGTTCGGTCAGGAAGAGAATGTCGTTGATCTGCGTGTCCTGGGCGGCGGCGGTTCCGCAGGAAAGCATGAGGGTCAGGATGACAAAGCAGAGAGCTTTCATGGTATCTCCCATATGGAATGGGTTTCAATATGCCATCAGTGTAGACAAATCGGAGTCCGCGGTCAATGATCCGGTCGACAGAATACGGTGATCAACCACGGAGGTTTGCATATGCGCAGGATCATCCAGACCGATAATGCGCCCGCCGCCATCGGTCCCTACAGCCAGGCCAACCTGGCCGGCGGATTCCTCTTCACCGCCGGGCAGATCCCCCTGGACCCCGGCACCATGGAGATCGTGGGCACCACGGCGGCCGAACAGGCCCGCCAGGCCCTGACCAACGCCCGGGCGGTGGTGGAGGCGGGCGGTCTGACCCTGGCCGATGTGGTCAAGGTCACCATGTTCATCCGCGACATGGCCCAGTTCGGGAACATCAACGCGGTCTACGAGGAATTTTTCCCGGGCCGGCCCCCGGCCCGCAGCGTCGTCGAGGTTTCCCGCCTGCCCAAAGATGTGCTGGTGGAAATCGAGATGATTGCGTATGGTTCCTGAGAAAACCAGGGTTCGGAACCTGATTGCGGGAATGAGTGTCGTCTGGTGACGGCCGGGGACTTCAAATCCTTCTGTCGGGCGCGTCATACCGTCCGAGGTGGGTTCGATTCCCACACATTCCCGCCATTTTTCAATCCGCGGCACCGTTTCAGGAGCCTTTATTCATGCGCATTCTCGTGATTGCCAACCCTGTCGCCGGCCCATCGAGGGGCCGGCTCTCAGGCGAGCAGGCTGGTGATCTTCTGACGGCCCGGGGGGCCAGGGTCACCGTGCAGACCACACGGGCGCCCGGTCATGCCACCGAACTGGCGCGGGAAGCGGTCGGTTCGGTCGATGTGGTGGTGGCCGTGGGCGGAGACGGCACGGTCCTGGAGACCGCATCGGGTCTGGTGGGAACCGGCCTGCCCCTGGCGGTGTTGCCCTCCGGTAGCGGCAACGACTTCGCCACAGCCAACGGCGTCGGGACCATCGCCGCGGGGATCGAGAGCATTTTTGCCGGCCAAGTGTGCGAGCTCGACGTGGGGGCCCTGGACGAGGCCCTATTCTTCAACAGCGTGGGGCTGCTGGGCAGCGGCCTGGTGTCCGGCACCGCCAACAGGCTCAGACGCTGGTTGGGGCAGCGGCGCTATGTGCTGGCGGGGGCCTACCATGTGATGACCTTCAAGGGGCAGCGCTTGCAATGGCTGGCGCCCGGCAGTGACGAGACGGTCATCGATGACGTGTTCATGATGGTAGAAGTCTGCAACGGACCGCTGACGGGTGGAGGATTCCGTTTCGCCCCCGATGCGGTGTTCGATGATGGCTTGCTGGATATTTGCCTGTTTCGCATGGTGGGTGCTCTGACGGGTTTGAGGTTGTTGCCCCGGGCCGCCGGCGGGCAGACCATCAACCATACCGCGGCCTCGGTGCTGAGAGCCGGAGACATGCGGTTCGTCAGCGACGAGCCGGTGGCCTATCATCGGGACGGAGAGCCCGGGATCCTGCCGGCGGGGATGCATCGTATCCGCATCCTGGAAGAAAAACTGCGGTTCTGCCGGCCGGCCTGATGCCCGAAGGGAAGCGGTCATGAAGATCCTGTTGTTGACCGCCGTGATGCTGATGCTGGTTCCGTGGATCGTTCAGGCCGCCCCCGCGGCCGGTCCCGGACCCTTGCCGCAGGTACAGCCGGAGCCGGCGGCGGCGGTCGCCCAGGATTCGGTGAACATCTGGGACAACGGGATCAGCCCCACCGCGGCGGTGCTCATGAGTCCGGTCTTTCCCGGCTGGGGGCAGCTCTACACCCGCAACAGCTGGCGGGCCGCCCTGGCCTTCGGGGCCGAGATGTATTTCTGGACCAATCTCATCGCCCGGGATCAGCGGGCCCGCCGGGACAGGCAGTTCGCCGACACCTTCGAGGACGGCTCGGTCAACGACGTGTATTACCTGGCCGTGGGCGATGAGGACTGGAAGCAGATGCGGGATTTCGCCTGGTGGTCCGGCGGCGCCCTTCTGATCCTGGCCCTGGACGCCTACGTGGGGGCCCACCTGTTCAATTTCGATCAGGATCCCATCCCGGTGCCGGATCACTGGCAGGACGTGTTCGACACAGCGGGCTCAGGGCCCGCCGGGGGAGGCCCGGGGCCCCAGGTCACGCTTTTGCAGTGGCGAACAACCTTTTGAACCCTATCTTTCAGGTCTGGAAATACCGATTTTTGCGGCCTACCGGGAGTTGATCCGCTTTCATGACCATCGACCTGCAAAAGATGCGGAATTTCTGCATCATAGCCCATATCGACCATGGTAAGAGCACCCTGGCCGACCGACTGCTCGAACAGACGGGCACCGTCATGGGCAAGGACCTGCAGGCGCAGGTGCTCGATTCCATGGATCTGGAACGCGAGCGCGGCATCACCATCAAGAGCCACCCCATCCGCATGATGTACGACGGCGGGGACGGCCGACGGTACATGCTCAACCTCATCGACACTCCGGGCCACGTGGATTTCCATTACGAGGTGAGCCGCAGTCTGGCCGCCTGCGAGGGTGCCCTGCTGGTGGTCGACGCGGTGCAGGGGGTGCAGGCCCAGACCATCAACAACCTCTACCTGGCTCTCGAGCACGACCTGGCCATCATCCCGGTGATCAACAAGATCGACCTGCCCGCCGCCCGTCCCGATTTCGTGGCCGAGCAGTTCATCGACCTGATCGGCTGCGACCCCGACGACATCCTCATGGTCAGCGCCAAGACGGGCCAGGGCGTGCCCGAATTGCTGGAGGCCGTCGTGGACCAGGTGCCGCCTCCCCAGGGCGATCCCGAGGCCATACCCCAGGGGCTGATCTTCGATTCCATCTTCGACCCCTACGTGGGCGCCGTGGCCTACGTGCGCATGTTCCAGGGCACCATCAACAAGGGCGACCGCATCCGTCTGTTCGGGCACGACCAGCAGTTCGAGGTGGGCGAGATCGGTTGGTTCCGCCTGGCGCGCATGCCCGAGAAGTCCCTGTCCGCGGGGGAGGTGGGGTACATCGCCACCGGGGCCAAGGATGTGCGCACGGTGCGCGTGGGCGACACGGTGACCCTGGTGGACCGGCCCTGCACCGAGCCCCTGCCCGGCTACACCGTGGCCAAGCCCATGGTGTTCTCGGGCCTGTACCCGGTGGACAACGACCAGTACGACGACCTGCTGGAAGCGCTGCAGAAGCTGCAGCTGAACGACGCGGCCCTGACCTGGGAAAAGGAGACCAGCGCCGCCCTGGGCTTCGGCTTCCGCTGCGGTTTCCTGGGGCTGCTGCACATGGAGATCATCCAGGAGCGTCTGGAACGCGAGTACGACCTGAACCTCATCGCCACCCTGCCCAACGTGGAGTACGAGTTGCTGTTGCGGAGCGGCGAGACGGTGCTGGTGGAGAACCCCGCCCTGCTGCCGGACGTGCGCGAGATCCAGGAGATCCGCGAGCCCATCGTCAGGGCCGAGGTCATCACGCCCAAGGAGTTCGTGGGTCCGGTGATCCAGATCTCCCTGGAGCGGCGCGGCGTGCAGCGCAAGATGGAGTACCTGGACATCGAGCGGGTGAACATCGAGTTCGATATTCCCTTGAGCGAGCTGGTGGTCGACTACTACGACAAGCTGAAATCCGTGACCAAGGGTTACGCCTCGCTGGACTACGAGTACGACCGCCACCAGGCGGACGACCTGATCCGGCTTGACATCCTGATCAACGGCGACGAGGTGGACGCCCTGACCTGCATCGTCCACCGGGACAACGCCTACAGCTGGGGCCTGAAGCTCTGCCAGAAGCTCAAAGAGCTGATCCCCAGGCAGATGTACGCCGTGGCCATCCAGGCCGCCGTCGGCACCAGGGTGCTGGCCCGCACCACCGTCAAGCCCTACCGCAAGAACGTGACCGCCAAGTGCTACGGCGGGGACATCACGCGCAAACGCAAGCTGCTCGAGAAGCAGAAAGAGGGCAAGAAGCGCATGAAGCAGGTCGGTTCGGTGGAGATACCCCAGGAGGCATTCCTGGCCGTCTTGAAGGTTGAACGCTAGGGGATCGGAAAGACCCCTCGGGAGTAACGATGAGCAAGAAGCAGAAACAGCAGCAGGACGAGGAGATTCAGAGCGGGCAGACGGGCAAGGGCATGGGCAAGGCCAAGCCGCCTGCAAGGAGACAGAGCGTGTTCGTCGAGTATGCCAAGGCCATTCTCACGGCCCTGTTGATCGCCATGGTTCTCAGGCAGTTCTTTTTCCAGGCCTTCAGGATTCCCACCGGCTCCATGCTCGAAACTCTGCAGATCGGCGACTTCCTGTTCGTGAACAAGTTCCTGTACGGGGCCAAGACCCCCGACCGCATCCGCATCCCGCTGGTGAACTGGACCCTGGCCGAGGACCTGCCCGTGCTGAAGCTGCCCGCCCTGCGTCAGCCGCGCCAGGGGGACATCATCGTCTTCGAGTACCCGCGGGACCGCAACCTGGACTACATCAAGCGCTGCGTGGCCGTGGCCGGCGACACGGTGGAGGTGCGCGACGGCATCCTCTACGTCAACGGGGACATCTACGAGTCCAACTTCGCCGATCGTGACGGAGACCACTCCTGCATCCCCGACTGGCGGGGAGGGGACAACTGTCCCTTGCCCCACACCAAGCACGACCAGGCGGCCTATTTGCGCAACCCCCGCAACCACCAGTGGCCGTGGGAGGGCATGACCAAACCCTATGTCGTGCCCGAGGGACACATCTTCATGATGGGGGACAACCGCTACAACAGCCTGGACAGCAGGTACTGGGGACCCCTGGACGTGAACCTGATCAAGGGCAAGGCCATCTTCCTCTACTGGTCCTGGGACAAGCAGCGGCATCTGCCGCGGTTGGACCGTATCGGGGACCTCATCCGGTGAGAAACGAAATTGGGTTGAGACCGGCCGTTTCCCCTGCAGGTACGGCCGGTCTCTACGTCCATGTTCCCTTCTGTGCTTCCATCTGCTCGTATTGCCACTTCGCCCGTACGGACCGTCACGATCCGGCCCTGCGGCGGACGTACGTGGAGGCGGTGGTGCGGGAGCTGGAGCTGCGCCGCCGCGCCTGCGGCAGCCTGGATGGGCCGCGGCGCAAACTGGCCACCTGCTACCTCGGCGGGGGGACGCCCTCGGTGCTGGAGGCGGACCTCATGGATCGGCTGCTGGCCGGCACCCTGGGGACGCTGCCGCAGGTTTATGACATCGAGGTGACCGCCGAGGCCAATCCGGAATCCCTGACCGGCGAGTTGGCCCGACGCTGGCGGGCCGCCGGGATCAACCGGATCTCCCTGGGCATCCAGAGCCTGGATGATGATGTCCTGCGGCTGCTCGGGCGCTCCTGCGACGCGGCCACGGCCCGACGGGCCCTACAGCTGGCCTGCCGCGTGTTCCCCAGGGTCGCCGCCGACTGGATCCTGGGACCGGGCCTGGATCGTAACCGCCTGCTGGATGAGCTCACCGAGGCGGTGGACCTGGGAGTGGAGCATTTCTCGCTATATCTGCTGGAAATCCACCCGGATACGGACCTGGAGGATGCCGTGGCGCAGGGACGGGTCGCCATGCCTCCCGACACCGCGCAGGAATCCCTGTATCTGGCTGCACGGGAACATCTTGAAGCCCTCGGTGTTCACCAGTACGAGGTTGCCAATTTCGCCCGCACGGGCGCCGAATCCAGACATAACAGCAACTACTGGCGACGTCGGCCCTACCTGGGCCTGGGCCCCGGTGCCCACGGGTATTACGGCAACATGCGATACGCCAACACCGCGGATGTCCGGCGGTGGTTGCAGGCCATCCAGGTGGATCGCCTGCCGCCGGCGACGCTGGACCCGCTGGATCGGAAGGCCCGGCGCCTCGAGCGGGTCATCCTCGCCTTGCGCACCGCCGAGGGGGTTCCTTTGGGGTGGCTGCCCGAGGGGTTCGATCCCTTGCCCGGGAGGGAACAGGGCCTGTGGACGTTGGCGAATGGACATCTGACCCTGACCGGCCGCGGCTTTTTGCGCATCGACACCATCGAGGAATTCCTGGCCTGACAGCCGGTCCGTGACCAGGGTGGTTGACACCCTGAAACGCCCTTGATTACCTTGGACGACATTCCGGAGGTAGGGAAAGTGTCGGGTACGGTTCGTCAGACGGGCAAGAGACTGGATTCGAGGTCCAAGGAGATCCTCGAAGCCGTGGTGCGCCTGCATTCGGAGACCGGCCGCCCCGTCAGCTCGGGCCTGGTGGCCCGGTTCCTGCCGGTGGCTCCGTCGCCGGCCACCATCCGTGCGGTGATGAAACGGCTGGAGCAGACAGGTCATCTGGAGCAGCCCCATACCTCGGCCGGTCGTTTGCCCACCGACGCGGGGTACCGGGTGTACGTGGACGGATTGAGGGCCGCCTGGTCCCTGCGCCGGTTCGACGTGCCCTCGGAGATGCTGGCGGCCGCCCGTCAGGCCACCCCGTCGACCGGAGGACAGGGCCGCATCAAGGACCTGGCGCGGTTGTTGAGCCTGCTGACCAGGAACATCAGCATCGTGGCGGGTCCTTCCCTCGATGCCGTTTCGGTGGTGCGTCTGGAGTCCTATCCCCGCACTCCCGACAAGGTGATGATGGTGCTGATCCTGGACAACGGCCGGGTTCAGACCCGGCTGGTGGATCTGGACGCCGATTATCCGCCGGCGGTCGTGGCCCGGGCCGCGGGCATCCTGAGCGAGCGTTTCGGCGGTCGGCTCGTGGGCGATCTGCGGGGCAATCGCCGGCCCATGGTGGACCTTGTGCGTACGCCGGTTTCCCGTTGCGCGGCGGTGCTGGCCCGCGAAGGCGTCGGCATGCTCGAGGACCTGGAGGAATCCGAGGTGGAGATGGACGGGGTGGCCAGGATGCTCGAGGAGCCCGAGTTCCAGGATGCCGAACCCCTCAAGGCCCTGATCAGGTTCCTGGAGTCGCCGAGGGATATCAGGACATCGCTCGACAGGATGTATCACCGTGACCGGGAGCCGTTCGGAGTCTGGATCGGGGCGGAAAACCCCCTGCGCAGCCTGCGGAATTTCTCGGTGGTCACAAGCGAGATCAAGTTGGACGGCGGGCTGGGCCTGTTGGCAGTGCTGGGCCCGCGCAGGCTGCCTTATCAACGGACCTTCCAGGGCATGGAAATCCTGCGCCGGTTCAGCAGCGACCGGCCCGGCAGCCAGGTCAATTGACCGGGATCCTGAACCCGCCTCCCGCGTTGCATCGGTCCGGATATCGGGACCATCCCAAGAGGAAGAGGAACATGACCAGATCGTCACGAGGAAAGAAGACCAAGCAGGACAAGGGCGCGCCGCAGGAACAGCAGGCGCCGAACGAGGCATCCGCTGCCGACGTTGTCGACGAGGCGGCGGAGATGGCGGCGGCCGAAGGCGACGTTCCGGCTCCGGAGGTCAGGGAGCCGGAGGAATCGTCCCCGGAGCAGGAAGGCAGGGACGCCGTCGATCCCCTGGACGTCCTGCGCGCCGAACGCGACGCCTTCGAGGAGAAATGGCTGCGGACGGCGGCGGAGATGGACAACCTGCGCAAGCGGACCCGCCGCGAACTGGTCGATACCCGCCGGCATGCCCAGGCGGACGTGCTGCGCCCCATCCTGGGCGTCATGGACAACTTCGAACGAGCCTTGCAGTCCCTGCACGAGAACAAGGAGAACAAGGATCTGGAAAAATTCCTCGAGGGGGTGGACATGATCTTCCAGAACTTCCAGGGCGTGCTCAGGGATCTGGGGGTCGTGCCCCTGGAGGCCCTTGACCAGGAGTTCGATCCCGTTTATCACGAGGCCGTGGGCCGGCTTCACCGCGAGGGAGTGGAACCGGACAAGGTGATCGAGATCGTGCAGAGCGGATTCATGTTCGGGGACCAGGTGTTGCGCCCGGCCCGTGTCATCATCTCAGCGTGACGAGGGCGATATGACCACGAAAAGGGATTATTACGAGATACTGGGTGTGGACCGCGAGGCGGACGCCGGGCAGATCAAGCGGGCCTACCGTCAGAAGGCCATCCAGTTCCATCCTGACAAGAACCCCGACGATCCCGACGCCGCGGAGAAGTTCCGCGAGGCCACCGAGGCCTACGAGGTGCTCAAGGATCCCCAGAAGCGGGCCGAGTACGATCGTTTCGGCCACGCCGGTGCCGCCGGGGGTTTCGCGGGCGGCGCCGGATTCCAGGGTGTGGACATCGATCTGAACGACGCCCTGGAATCCTTCCTGCGCAACTTCGGGATGGGCGGCGGAGGTGGTTTCGGCGATTTCTTCGGTGGTCGCGGCGAGGCCAGGGGAGGACAACGGCGCGGTCGGGATCTGCAGTTGAACCTGAAGGTGACCCTGCGGGAAGCGGCTCACGGAGCCAACAAGACGGTGAAGATCAACAAGCAGGTGGCGTGCCCCGCCTGCAACGGTACGGGAGCGGCGGCGGGTTCCAGGCCCCAGACGTGCCCCCAGTGCCGGGGCCAGGGGCGGGTGCGTCAGGTGCGCCAGTCCCTGCTGGGCCAGATGGTGACCGAAGGGGTATGTCCGCGTTGTCAGGGTCGCGGCACCCTGGTGACCGACCCCTGCAAGGCGTGCCGCGGCACCGGCACCGTGCGCGGCGAGGAGACCATCAACATCAAGGTGCCCGCCGGGGTCAGCACCGGCAACTACATGGAGCTGCAGGGCAAGGGCGACGCCGGGGCCAACGGGGCTCCCGCCGGGAACCTGAGGGTCCTGTTCGAGGTGACCGAGGACGAGCTTTTCCGGCGGCACGGGGATGATCTGCTCATCGATGTCCCGGTCTCGCCGGTGGATCTCATCCTGGGTACCAAGGTCCAGGTACCTACCCTGGACGGCAAGGTCGCCCTGAAGATTCCCGCCGGTACCCAGAGCCACAAGGTCTTCCGCATGCGGGGCAAGGGCATGCCCCATGTCAACCGCCCGGGTTCCGGGGACCAGCTCGTGCGTGTCCTGGCCTGGACCCCGCAGAAGGTGAGCAAGGATCTCAAGAAACGCCTGGAAGAACTTCGGGACGACCTGAAGCCCCTGATTCCCGAACCGGGGGTCCACCTGTACGAATGAGCGGGTAACCCGTGGGACAGTTCCTGTTATCACCACGCGGCAGCGGACCGGCGGCGGTGGGCGAGGTCACGGCCCTGGCGGCCGAAGAGGCCCGCCACCTGAAAACCGTCCTGCGCGCCGAGCCCGGCCGGATCCTGGACTTGACCGATGGCCGGGGCTACCGCTACACCGGCCGGTTGCGCCAGGGAACCGATCGCCGGCCGGAAGTCGAGATCCTCACCTGCTTCAGGGATGACCAGGAGACCAGGCCCCCGTTGCTGGTGCTGGCGGTGGCCGTGGTCAAGGGCAGGCGTTTCGAGTGGGCCCTGGAAAAGGCCTGCGAACTGGGTGCGCACCGGATCATCCCCCTGAGAACGGAATTCACGGTGGTCAGGCCGGGAGAGGGCAAGCACGGGCGCTGGCGGACCATCCTGACGGCGGCCTTGAAACAGAGCGGGCGCTGCCTGTTGCCGGAGCTGACCGACGTCATGTCCCTGGCCGAGGCCCTGAACACCATGACGGGCTTCATCGGCTACGGGGCCTCGCCCGGGGCCGAGCGGGAGCGGGGCGGACAGGACGTTGCCGGCCCGTTGTCCCCGGCTGTTTCCGGGCCTTTCGGCGAACTGGCGGTCTGCATCGGACCGGAAGGGGGCTGGTCGGGTCCGGAACTCGATCTGCTGGTCGCGGCAGGGGCCGAACCCCTGGACCTGGGGCCTCACGTGCTGCGCACCGAGACCGCCGCAGTGGCCTCCCTGGTGGTTCTGCAGGAGCGCCGCCGGAGGATGTTGGCGCAGGCCTGATCAGGGCTGACGGGTCTTGACACCGCCGGTCCGCTGGTATTTCATGAAATCCGGTATCGATACGGACCGCCGAAGCGGTTCCGGGGAAAGGACGTGTTGATATGGCTGCCAGTGAACTGGCCGGCAGGCTCAAGAGCGAAGTCATCACCGCCATGAAGGCCAAGGACAAGGGACGCCTGGGCGTGCTGCGCATGCTGCAGGCCGCGGTCAAGCAGGTGGAGGTCGATGAACGGCGCGAGCTGGACGACCAGGATGTCCTGAAGGTCCTGACCTCCTACGCCCGGAAGGTCAAAGACCAGATCAAGAGCTACGGCGAGGGCGGCCGCGCGGAGCTGAAGGCCGCTGCCGAGGCTGAACTGGCCATCGTCGGAGAGTTCCTGCCGGCCGAGCTTGACGAAGGGGAACTGGAGAAGCTCGTGCGCGAGGCCGTGACCGAAACCGGCGCCGCCGGGATGCCGGACATGGGCAAGGTGATGAAGGCCGTGTTGCCCAAGGTGGCCGGCCGGGCCGACGGCGGCCGGGTCAGCGCCCTGGTCAAAAAAGTCCTGGCGGGTTGATCATGGATCCTGTCCTGCTCATTCCCATTCCCTTCATCCTGGTGCTGGCCCTGGTGGGGTTGCGTGACGGGGTGGTCAAGCGCGTGGTGGAGATCGCCGGCGTCATCGCCACCGTGATCCTGACCGCCCGGTTCGCGGCGGCCGTCCAACCCTGGGTCATGGAGCGTACCGGCGCCGCCGAGGAACCTGCCCTTTTGATCACGTGGGCCCTGCTTTTCTTCGTCGGTCTGATCCTCAGCCGTCTCATCGCCGTCCTGCTGAGCAAGCTGATCCACCTGACCATCCTGGGCTGGCTGGACAGGCTGGGGGGAGCTGTCCTGGGAGCGGCCATCGGAGTCCTGCTGTCCAGTGCCGTGGTGCTGGTGCTGAGCCAGTTGCCCGGCGGCGAGAACATCGAGAGCGCCTACCGGTCCAGTAGTTACGGCCGTTTCATCTACGGGGCGGCCCCCAGCGTCTATCAGGGGGCCCGCAACCTGTGGGGCGAGAAGTCCGACGAGACCTGGTCCCGGGTGATGGACGGGGTCCTGGATTCGGCCGCCGAGGCCAAGGACCAGGTCCGGGACAAGGCCCGTGAGAAACTGGATGACTCCCGGGACAAGCTGGAAGAGGCGGCCCGCAAAGGCCTGACTCCCTGATGATCCTCCCATGATTCCCCTGCTGGACAAGCTGCACACCCTGCGGGAACGGTCCCGGCCCCTGCTGGGGCCGCGGTCCGCGCGGTTGCTCGAATGGCAGGCGGTGGCCGCCCAGGTGGCCGCCTTCTGCCGGAACGATCTGGCCGCCGCGGCCGTCAAGGCCCGCGTTCCCGTTGCCGGCTCGGATTACGTCGATCTGATCCATGTCCTGGGCGACGAGATGAAGCTCCTGATCGAAGGGACTTCGGGACCGCCACTGGTGAACGTGGGTGCCGGCTGGGAGTTGCTGCACGGGGACCCGCCCTTGCGGTTGGATGGAGCGGACCTGGTGCGGGTCGGGACTCTGGCCGCGGACCTGGACGTGTGGCGGGATTTCCTGGCCGGTCATCGGCGGCAATGCCCTGTCTGGGGTGAAGCGGCGGTGGCCATGGCCTCGCTTGGGGGTTTGAGCGGCACCCTGCGGCGGTCTTTGGACCCCGACGGCAGAATCGCCGATGCGGCCAGCGGACGCCTGGCGGGTCTGCGCCGCAGATCGGGCGAGGCCGAGCGCGAGTTGCGCCGCGAGGTGACCGCTGCCATGACCCGGGCCCGCCGCGCCGGCTGGACCACCGGGGAAGAGGTGACCCTGCGCGGAGACCGCTTCTGCATCCCCCTGCGCTCCGGAGACAGCACCCGTGTGCCCGGAATCGTTCACGACCGTTCGGCCACCGGGGCCACCCTGTTCGTGGAGCCGGCGGAGGTGGTCGGCAGGGCCAACGCCCTGGTGGAAATCCGCCTGGAAATCGCGGCCGAGGAGGCGCGGATCCTTCTGGAACTCAACCGGGCGGTGGAGGCCGCCCTGCCGACCCTGCTGGCGGGACTGGATCTGATGCTGCTGGCGGACGAAACGGTAGCGGCCATCAAGTGGAGTCGGGCCGTGGGCGGCAGGCGACCGACCCTGGATGCCCAGGGCAGGTTGCGCATCCGTGGAGGGCGCCATCCCCTGTTGCTGGAAGCCCTGGGCAGGGCCGATGCCGGGACGGCGCCGGCGGCTGATACGACAGAGATACTGGCTGGCGGCCGGAACAAGGTCGTGGCCCTGGATCTGGAGCTTGAGCCCCGGCAACGGGCCCTGGTCATCAGCGGTCCCAATGCCGGCGGCAAGTCGGTGGCCCTGAAGTCCGTGGGTGTGTTCTGCCTGCTGG
>CAYPVD010000008.1:32021-36625 GCA_964414055.1 uncultured Fibrobacteraceae bacterium | reverse complement strand
TTCAGGCCCTGTACGCCATCTACGACAACTGCAACAGCCTGCACACCAACGCCTATGACGAGGCCATCACCACCCCCACGGAGGAATCGGTGCGGCGGGCCATGGCCATCCAGCTGATCATCAACAAGGAACTCGGCCTGGCCAAGAACGAGAACCCCCTGCAGGGGGCGTTCATCATCGAGGAGTTGACCGACCTGGTGGAGGAGGCGGTGTTGCAGGAGTTCCTGTCCCTGAGCGAGCGTGGCGGGGTGCTGGGGGCCATGGAGCGCATGTACCAGCGCACCAAGATCCAGGAAGAGTCCATGCTCTACGAGCAGCGCAAGCACACCGGCGAGCTGCCCATCATCGGCGTGAACACCTACCTCGATCCCAAGGGCTCGCCGACCATCATCCCCGACGAGGTGATCCGCAGCACCGAGCAGGAGAAGCAGTACGCCATCGAGAGCCTGGAGGCCTTCAAGGGGCGCAATGCGGACAGGGCACCGGCCGCCCTGGCGGCCCTGCAGCAGGCGGCCGTCGAGCACGCCAACACCTTCGAGGCCATGATGGAGGCGGCCAAGGTGTGCTCTCTGGGGCAGATCTCCACGGCGCTCTACAAGGTCGGGGGGCAATATCGGCGGAACATGTGATCCCGGCTCCGCCTCTGCGTGCGGCTTTCCCGGGGGAAACCCCTGTGCGGCCGGGTGTGCCATGGCCGACGGGATTCGCGGGGATCAGTCCGCCAGGTAATACACGACCGTCGAGACGACCCTGACCTTTTTGATGTGCGGGTTGTTCTGGTCGCGGTCGCTGATGGAGAACCGGCCCTGGGTCGCACGCTTGATCTTGCCCACGGAGCTGTGCGAATCCCGTGCGAACTTCTCGGCCACCTCGCGGGCGTTGCGCGTGGCTTCCTCGATCATTTCTGGTTTGATCTCGTTGAGCCCGGTGAAGAAGTACTCAGTCCGGTTATCGTAGTTATCGCCCCTGATGACGATGCCCGCCTTGCCGAGATCCTTCACCTCGGTCAGTGCCGTCCGCACGCGATCGACCTTCTCCGTGTAGACGGTCACCGTCTGCGTGGCGGTGAAGCGCAGGGCCACCCGGCCATTACCCCCGTACTGCTGGGCCAGCTTGTCGGTGATCGATGGGGGCGAGATGGTGACTTCGTCCCGCGTGAAGCCGTGGTCCAGCAGGAAGGCGACCACTTTTTCCGTGTTCGAATCGAGCGATCTGTAGAGCTCGCCGAGATCGTCGGCCGCGTCGGTGAAGGTGAGCGGCCAGAGGGCGATATCGGCGGGGACTTCACGTTCGGCCAGGCCCTTGACCGTAACGACCCGTTCGAGTTTCTTGATGCCCAGGGCGTTATGTCCGAGGATCAACCCGAGCAGCACGAGTCCCATGCCGATGCACAAACCCAGGACCAGCTGGCCGCGGAAATTCTTTTCTCCCATTTCCTCTCTCCCGGTTCAGGATACCCGGACACTATCATGATTATTGATGGGTTTCAGCCAGCATTGCTCCTGGACGAGGACCTGGACAGCATCGTCGGCGGGGGAGGGGATGGGAAACGGACTCGATCTCCCTGAGGGAGCAGGTTGAATACAGGTTGCCGTTACCGTATACTCAGGAAGTCATTCCCTGATCGGCCTTACCCGGATCAAGCGGGGGTGTTGGCCATGGTGTCGCTGCGTGTACACCGTTCCCTGGGTGTATTTTCCGTTTTATTCCTGCTGCTCATCTTCACGTCGTCCGGCTGCAAGGATGATCCCGTTGATCCCGTGCACGGGGGCGATCTCTGGGGTACGGTACGGTCGGCCGACGGCAGGCCGGTCGGTGGCGCCTCGGTGTATCTGGCGCAAGCGCCCATGTATTTCAGCTCGCCGGTGCCCTTTGTCATGGATTCGGTGACCACTGACTGGAGCGGCCATTATGAATTCGGGGATCTGGATGGGGAAAACCTGGTCGTTTACGCGGGAAAGTGGGACCTGTCCGGCGACGATTTTTCTGCTGTCAGCCCCTTCAGCCCGTCCTTCGATTTTGCGGGGAAATCCGCCCTGGAGATCTGGAACCCTCTCCTGATGGATGTCCAGTCGGATGGGGTCGTCTCCGGCAAGGTCCTGATCTTTGACGGCACCCAGTGGGTGGCGGCCGACAGTGTCGAGGTCACCGTGGAACGCTACCGCGGCGCCGAGTTCGTGGTCGCAGGCGGTGCCCGGTCCGGCAAGACGGGCGATTACGCCGTGCCGGTGGTGCCGACGGCCAACTGCATCGCTCACGGCAGCAGGATCATCGAGGGCGACAGCCCTTTTCCCGCCTATCTGGCCGGCGATACGCCGCCCTTTTTCTGTGACGGTCGCAACCTCGTGCGTGCGCCGGATCTGCTGTTGCGGGAACAGGCCGTGGAAAAACCCGCCATCTACATCTACCCCGCGACGGCCGGCCGGTTCCGCGTCGAACTGGATCTGAACCACAGGGTGCGCATGACGCGCAGCATTCCCGCGTATGGTGAAGGCTGGAAGGTACACATCGACGAAGACGGTCTCATGGACGGCAAGTGGGACTACCTCTTCTATGAGGCAGCGCTTCAGGGTGCGCCGTTGCTGCACGAAGGCTGGTGTCTGGCCGCCGGCGACCGGGAGGCGGGTCTGGAGCGGATCGTGAGACAGCTGGGCCTGAATGAGCACGAGGCCCGGGATTTCCTGGCCTACTGGTTGCGGCGATTGCCACGGTCTTCCTGGTTGTCGGTAAAGCCCCTGATGGGGCCGGGCCTGGACCATCTGGTGCGGGTCCGGGCCGAACCCGCTCCGGACAGCATGAGGCGCTTCTGGTTGCTGTTCAGCCCCGCCGAGCGTGTCGTGGAGTTGCCTGCCCCGGTCGTCGAACCATTCGTCAGGCGCGGTACCGTGCTTGTGGAGTGGGGTGGGGCGGTGGTGCCTCCGGCGCCCTGATCCCCGTCTCCATGGCCATGTGCGTGCTCAGCGGGCGAGCAGGAGCTTGCGCGCCTCGGTGTAGGATCCCGCCCGCAGCCCCACGAGGTACATCCCCGAAGGTACGGAACATCCGGCGTGATTGCGCCCATCCCAGATAACGGTCTGGCGGCCGGCAGGGCGCAGCCCATCTACGAGCACCGCGATCTCCCTGCCGCGCACATCGAAGATGGTCAGGCGGCAGGATGTGTCGCGCAGCAGCTCGAAGCTGATCTCCGTGCGGGGATTGAAGGGGTTGGGGTGCACGCCCAGGCTCCCCGTGACTGCGGACGCGGGCACACTTGAGATATGGGTCGTGTCGGCGCGGACCGAGACGGTCACGTCGCTGTAACCGGGCAGCGGAACCTCCACGTAGCAGACGGCATGGGCGCCGGTATCGTCGACCTGGGTGAGGGTGCCGCCGAAGGCTTCATAGTCGGCGCCGCCGGGCATGTTGATGCGCAGCAGGCCATGGGGGAAAGCCTCGGGATAGCCGTTATGGACCGTGGCGGTGACTTCGATGGCGGTGCCGTCGTTGTCCGGCGTGTACGTCACCGCGAGAGTACCTTCATTCTCCGCCGAAAGAGTGGGGCGCGGATCTATGGTCGTCCCGCTGAAGCGGACCAGCCGGAAGGGTCGGTTGCTGCCGCCGGCGTTGTCGGTGGAGATGTCCATGGGATAGGTGTAGTCGTCCACGTCGGAGTGGATATGGCCGGAGAGGGACAGGTCCACACCCAGGGCGTTCAGGTTCAACTGGTTCTGGAAGTCGCGGTGATGGAAGATCACGTGCCGTGAGCTGCCTGACGAGGCGGCCAGATCCTGGTCCAGCCACGCGAGCTGGTCGGCGGTGAAGCTGTCGCTGCCGTAGATCTCGTATTTCCATTCGTCGTAGTTGTTGTAGGCCTCCAGGCCGGTGAAGTGGATGGGACCGTAGTCGAAGCTGTAGTCCTGGGTGTGGGCCGGTGCGCCGGGAGGCGGATTGTCCAGGCGTTTCCAGCCGAAGAACTTCCACCAGTCGCGTCGGGCGGTGCCGTCGCTGGGGGGGGTGTCCACCCAGCCGCCGAGGTCATGGTTGCCGGAGGTCAGGAACACCGGCACGGCGAACTCGTTAAGATGCATGACCGCGCGGCTGTAGTACTTCGCGCCCAGGAAATCCTCCAGTTCGCCCTCGTTGACCAGGTCCCCGGTCAGCAGGACGAATTCGGGATTGATGATGTTCACGTCCCGGGTGATGACCCGCAGGTTCATCGAGGTGGTCGAATCGGTCAGGGCGCCGGTCTGGTCGTAGTACAGGTAGGTAGGCAGATGGGTGTCGGTGATGTGAATCACCTCGAAGGTGTCCCGGAAGGCGGGAATGACCTTCACGGCATGGTTGACCGTGTCGTCGATTCCGCCGTCGGCCGTCACCCGCAGGTTGTACATGTCATAGATGGGCACTTCTGGTGCGTTGCAGTCCAGGGTCCACCACAGGGTCGAGGAGTCGTAGGTGGCGGAGTTGATGGTCAAGGGAATGTCCAGCGCCCCCCGCACCAGGGATGCGGTCCAGCCGGTGGTGCTCGGATCCGCGTCGCAGCTGATGGGCAGGGAGTCGCCGGGCCGCACGAGGGACGGGATGTTCAGCAGGGGCTTCTGGATCACCGTCAGGGTATCGGCGGT
>CAYPVD010000008.1:0-31921 GCA_964414055.1 uncultured Fibrobacteraceae bacterium | reverse complement strand
ATGTATTGACAGAAGAACACGGGTTCTTCGGCGAATATGGAATCAGAAATCCCCCATGAAAATTCTGGATTATTAGGATGAAAATTAGATATCAGTAGGCTTGTCAGGGGAGAACAGGGATATATATGGTGGTTGCCCTATTGCCAGGAGAGAATTTCTCCATGGCGGGTTCTCGGACATGAACAGCCGGGTCTACCGTGGATATCTTCAGTTCCTGCCTTCGCGGTCGTTGAAGGTGCAGGCAGGCCGGGCTTGGGCTTCCTAGCGATCTTCCGCGAGTATGCGTCGAATCGCGAGGCGTGTGGCCCCATCCCGGGGCGACCACACCGCCGGTCGGTCGGCGAACCAGGGCACGGCCGAGTAGTCCGTGAAGACGACTCCGGGGCCGGCGGCACGGGCACGCTCGATCTCGGTGGTGACCGTCGGCTGGAGCCGCGCCGCCTGGGCGGCGGCCGCTTCCCACCCGGGCAGGCGACAGGGGAAGACCAGCACGGCGACCACGGCCGCGGCGGCCAGGACGGCGCCGTGCACGAGGGTCTTGCGCGGGGATTCCCCGCCGGCCGGCCCGGCCGCGAAGGCTGCCAGCTCCCAGGTCAGCAGGGGAAATACGGGCAGCAAATGGCGCAGGCTGTGGTCGAAGGGACTGTAGAAGATGCCGAGGATCAAGGTGATGAAGGTCGCCACATAGAGCCCGTGGGGGGGCGAGTCCGGCGCAGGCAGGCGGCGCAGACGCCGGACAAGGGCCATCAGGGGCGACGCTGCCAGCACCAGCAGCCACGGCCAGGACAGGAACCGGGGCAGATTCTCCAGGTAGAACCGCAGGCCGCGCACGGTCTTGCGGGCCAGCGGCAGGGGGTCGGTCATCAGGGTGTGCAGCAGGGGCTGGGGATCCAGTCCCTGGTAGATGGTGTAGCCGGGAAAGGTCCGGGTGTCCTTGGCGTGTTCGGCCACCCCCTGGAGGGTGAAGAACGGCTGGCCGGTCAGGTCCAGGGTGCGCAGGGACCAGGGGATCAGCACGGCCGTGGCGGCGCCGAACATGAGCCAGAACGCCGGGTCGAGACGCGGGCGGCGACCGGCCCGGGTGTCCGGCCGGACCATCAGGATCCACCACATTACCGGCACCCAGAACAACTCGAGGCGCACCATGGCCAGCAGACCCGTCAGTCCGCCTACGAGCAGGGGATTGGGGGCCTCCCGGCGCCGCAGGTGAAGCCAGATCACCAGGAGCATCAACCCGGCCAGGGTCTCGTCCTGCCCCCAGGCCACGGCGAACCCGAGCAGGGGGCTGGTGCCCAGGAGGATCAGCCAGAAGGGAATCCCCATGCCTGCGCCCCGGCGCCAAAGCCTGTCGGACCCGTACCAGACCATGACCAACACCAGCAGGATCTGCATCGCGCGCACGACGGCGAGGGTGCGGACCGGATCGCCGCCGACGGCCAGGTAGGGCAAGACCAGCAGCGTCCCATAACCCGGCATGCGGTGGATCAGGGGCTGGGGCAGGCGCCGCGCGAAGGGGTAGGCGAAGGACAGGGGGTAGGCCACGTCGCTGAGGTAGCCCTGGCCGCGGGCCAGGTGCCGGGCCACCGAGAGATGAGTGTACAGGTCCGCTGTGGGCGGCAGCGGACGGGCGTCTTGTCGCAGGCCCCAGGCCAGACCGAAGATCACGACCGCCACCAGGCCCGCCGCCATGGCTTTCCTGGAGGGGGTCAAGGCAGGGGCGCCGCCGGGTCGCATCATGACGGTCAGTTGCCGCGACTGCCGGGCTTGGTGAGCTCCCAGCCTTTGCGGCACAGGGGGCAGTCGTCGGCCTCCCAGGTCTGCACGGTGACCTTGGCCAGGGAGTGCAGCGGCAGGGGAAGCTCCACATCGCCGCCGGTGCGGTCGATGATGCTGGTCAGGCCCGCGATGACTCCGCCGGCCTTCTCGACGACCTTGGCCACCTCCAGCAGGCTCGTGCCGCGGGTCACGACATCCTCGGCGATGATGACCTTCTCTCCCTGGGCGATCTCGAAGCCCCGGCGGATCATCATCTCCCCGTTCTTGCGCTCGGTGAAGACGAAGCGGCGGCCCAGGGCCCGGGCGACCTCGTGGCCGACGAGGATGCCCCCCAGGGCGGGGCTGACCACCAGGTCGTAGCCGGTGCCCGGAAAGAACTCGGCCAGGGCGACTCCCAGTTCGCGGGCCAGCTCCGGAAACTGCAGGATGCGCGCGCACTGGAAATAGGTATCCGAATGCAGGCCGCTGCTGAGCAGGAAATGTCCCTGGTGCAGGGCGCCCAGTTCGCGCATGAGGTCCAGGACCTTGTCTTGTTCCATGTCAGCCCTCCGGGGCGGTGTGGTTGTCGATTTCCGCGGCGATGGCCGCCAGGGCGGCGCCGGGGTCGTCGCTGCGTGTGATGGGACGGCCGATGACCAGGAAGTCGGCTCCGTCGCGCACGGCGGCGGCGGGGGTGGCCACCCGCCGCTGGTCGCCCTTGGCGGCACCGGCAGGCCGCACGCCCGGGGTCACCACCAGGGGTCCGGGACCCAGGGCGGCGCGCAGGGACGGCAGGTCGGCCGGGGAACAGACCAGGCCGTCGCAGCCGCAGTCCCAGGCCAGATGCGCCAGGCGCACGACCCGTTGGGCGAGGTCGTCAGTGGAAGGCCCGGTTTCCTGCAGTTCCTCCTCCGACAGGCTGGTCAGGACGGTCACGGTCAGCAGGGCGGGGCGCCGGCCGTCCGGCGCCAGGGGAGAAAGCGGTGCGGCGGCCAGGGCTTCGGCGGCGGCGACCAGGGCCCGCCTTCCCGCCTGGGCGTGCACGGTGCAGAAGGAGGCACCGAGGGCGGCCGCCTGCCGGGCGGCGGAGGCTACCGTGTTGGGGATGTCGTGGTACTTCAGGTCCAGGAACACCTCGCGTCCCTGCTCGCGCATGAGCCTGACGACCTCCGGCCCGGCGGCGGAGAACAGTTCCAGGCCCACCTTCACACACCCGGCAGCGGAGCCGAGGCGGCCGGCCAGGGTGCGGGCTGTCTCCAGATCGGGTACATCCAGGGCCGTGATGATGCGGTTACGGGTGGGCAGGGTGCGGAGTCGTGCCGAAAGCTGATCGCGGGTCATGATCACCTCGTCCGGAAGTCGTGCAGGTTCTTGCCGCGCAGAAGCATCCTGTCCGTACCTTCTAACAGTTGCCGATACGGAATGCAAATCCATATTCCCGGGTGCCGAGCAGGTCCGACCGGCTCGGGGGGTTCCGGAAGGATATACCCCTGCCGGGGCCTCGTGAATGTCCTTGCCGCGGGTAACCGTTTGCTACTACCCTTTTGACGACCGCAGACCCGGCCATGCAGGTCCTCGCGTTTCGTGACGTGCAGCCGGGTCGTCAGGGAGGTGTGCGCACGACGGGCATCTCCTGTCTGAAGCACCGTGGAAAGGGAACCCCTTGCTGGATCGAAAATTCTTGCGTGAGAACCAGGAACTCGTCACCAGGGCCGTGGCCCTCAAGAACGAGTCCGTGGACATCGAGGCCTATTACGCCAAGGATGCCGAGCGTCGGGCCGCCCTGCAGGAGGTCGAAACCCTGCAGGCCGAGGCCAACCGCGCCAACAAGGCCATCAGCGAGGCCAAGAAGGCCGGCCGGGACGCCGCCGAGGCCATCGCCGCCATGAAGGAGGTGTCCGGCCGCATCAAGGAGCTCAGGGCCGCGGCCGACCGGCTGGAGGCCGAGGTCGAGGCTCTGTACCTGCGCATCCCCAACGTGCCCCACGACTCGGTGCCGGCAGGCGGCGAGGAGAACAACGAGATCATCCGCACCTGGGGCGAGCCGGTCACACCGGACTTCACGGTGATGCCCCACTGGGATATCGGGGTGGAACTCGGCATCTTCGATCCCGAGGCCGCCGTGCGCATGAGCGGCAGCGGGTTCACGGTGCTCAAGGGTGACGGTGCACGGCTCGAACGCGCCCTCATCAACTGGTTCCTGGATGTGCATCGCGACCAGGGTTATACCGAGGTCAACATCCCCTACCTCGTGGGCCGCAAGGCCATGACCGGCACCGGCCAGCTGCCCAAGCTGGAAGAGGACATGTACCTGTGCCAGGTGGACGACCTGTTCCTGATCCCCACCGCCGAGGTGCCGGTGACCAACCTGCACATGGGTCGGACCCTGCCCGAGGAGAGCCTGCCGATCAGGTACTGCGCGTTCTCTCCCTGCTTCCGGCGCGAGGCGGGGGCCGCCGGCAAGGATACCCGCGGCCTGCTGCGCGTGCACCAGTTCCACAAGGTGGAGATGGTCAAGCTGGTGGCCCCGGAAACCTCGTGGGACGAGCTGGAGACGTTGACCGCCGACGCGGAAACGCTGCTGCAGAAGCTGGATCTGCCCTACCGGGTCGTGACCCTGGCCAGCGGCGACCTGAGCTTCGCCGCCAGCAAGTGCTACGACCTGGAGGTGTGGTCGGCGGGCGTCGCCAAGTGGCTGGAGGTCTCCTCCTGCAGCAACTTCGTCGATTTCCAGGCCCGCCGGGCGGGGATCCGCTTCAAAGGCAGGGACCGCAAGGGATTCGTCCACACCCTCAACGGCTCGGGGCTCGCCCTGCCCCGCATCCTGGTGGCCATCATGGAGAACTACCAGACCGCCGAGGGCCGCATCCGCATCCCGGCGGTGTTGCGGCCCTACATGGGCGACAAGGAGTTCATCGGCTAGATGTTGAACCGGATCATCAGCGCCGTGTTCGGCGGGCTGCGCAAGCAGTACCTGTTCAACATCTACCTGCTGCTGGGCAGTGTGAGCATCGTGGTGGCGACCACCGTGTTCACCATCCGGGTCTCGCGCAGCGTGGAGCGCCAGGCCTTCCTGACGACCAAGCTGCTGGCGGGGGTGGCCAGCCGCCTTTTCCAGGCCGAATCCCTGGGCGAGATCCAGCCCATCATCGATATCATCAACGAGAACGAGGTGCCGTTCATCCTGACGGACAACGGCGGGCGACCCATCTTGTGGAATGAACCGGTCATCGGTATTCCGGTACCCGATTACCAGGTTCTGCTGCGGGAGAACATGTCCAAGCCCCGGAACCCGGTGATCCAGGAGGTGTTGACCCTGGCGGCGGGCTACGACCAGGAGCAGGAGCCGTTCGCCGTCTTCGGCCCCGACGGGCGGCGACTGGGCACCCTGCACTACGGGCGCAGCGCCCTGAGCCAGCGCCTGCGGGTCATGCCGTATCTGGAATTGATGGTCATGGCCCTTTTCTTCCTGGTCATCCTGTGGGCTCTGCAGAGCAAGAAGGCGGCCCAGCAGCAGGCCCTGTTCGCGGGCATGGCCAAGGAGACGGCCCACCAGCTTGGTACGCCGCTGACTTCGCTCATGGGCTGGGCGGCGCTGATGGAGGACAAGGTCGGTGAACGGGACGAGGTCGTGGTGGAGATGAACCGCGACATCGACCGTCTGAGCAAGATCTCGGCGCGTTTCAGCCAGATCGGCTCGACGCCCAAGCTGGAAATCGGGGACCTGAACACGGTGGTCGATGCGGCCATCGAGTATTTTCGCAGGCGCCTGCCCCATCTGGGAGGGAGGGTGCAACTGCGCCGTGAGGGAGCCGTTTCCCATCCGGTCCTGCTCAACGAGGACCTGCTGGGCTGGGTGCTGGAGAACCTGATCAAGAACGGCATCGACTCCCTTGACGACGGCAAGGGCACCATCACCATCAGGCTGGAGGATGACCCCGGGGGCGGGGCCAGGATTCTCGTCAGCGACACCGGAAGGGGCATTCCCCCGCGGGTCGGTCGTCGCATCTTCGAGCCCGGCTTCACCACCAAGAAGCGGGGTTGGGGCATGGGGTTGGCCCTTGTCAAACGGATCGTCACCCAGTATCACGGGGGCCGTATCCAGATCGCCGAGACCAGTTCCCACGGCACGACGTTCCTGGTGACCCTGCCCCTGAACGAAGTGGACGACGAGGGGCCGTCAAGGCCGTTCACAACCTGAAGCCAAAGGAGCCGCGCGTGGCTTTCTCCATTCTCTGGGTCGACGACAACATCGAGGAGCTGGGCGGTCATGTCCGTTACCTGGGCGAGAAGGGCTACGAGGTCCAGGGGGTGACCAACGGGCGCGACGCCCTGGCCATCCTGCGGGACAAGACCTTCGACGCCATCCTGCTGGACGAGATGATGCCCGGCATGGGCGGCCTGGAGACCCTGGAGGAGATCCGCAAGTTCAACGAGCACATCCCGGTCATCATGATCACCAAGAGCGAGGCCGAGGATCTCATGAGCCGGGCCATCGGCAAGCGCATCGACGACTATCTCGTCAAGCCGGTTTCGCCCCTGCAGATCCTCAGCGCCCTGAAACGCCAGCTCGAGGCCCGTCGCCTGGCCAGCGAGGAGATCACGCGCGACTACATGAAGAACTTCATGGCCCTGGGCGACCGCATCGCCCAGGTGGAGCGGCCGGCCGACTGGGAAGGGATCTACAAGGACCTGGTCGCCTGGGGCATGGATCTGTTCCGCTACAGCGACCACGGTCTGCTGCAGACCCAGGCCGAGCAGATGGCCGCCGCCAACGCGGTCTTCGGCCGCTACGTGCGCGAGCATTACTACGACTGGGTGAACTCGGACGGATCGACGGGCGTGGGATCGCCGCGGGCCGAGAACCCCGAAGTACCGCTGCTCAGCCCCCGCGTGTACGAGACGTGGGTGGAGCCGGAGGTCAAGAGCAGCAAGCAGGTCTTCTGGATCGTCATCGACTGCATGCGCATGGACCAGCTGCGCACCATCGAGCCCCTGCTGGAACCCTATTACCACATCGACCGCCGCATGTACTGGTCCCTGCTGCCTACGGCCACCCCCTACGCGCGCAACGCCCTGTTCTCGGGGCTGTATCCCCTGGACATCGCCGAGGGCTATCCCCAGTGGTGGATCGGCAACGCCGACCACGAGGGCAGCCGCAACGCCCACGAGGGGGACCTGCTGCAGCAGCTGCTGGAGCGCCTGGACAGCCCCGCGGCCGGCAGCATGCGCTACTACAAGGTCTCCGACGCCCGGGACGCCGACCTGCTGCACCGCAACCTGGGTTCCCTGGGCGATGTGAAGCTCGTGGCGGGGGTATACAACTTCCTGGACATCATGGCCCACGGCCGCAGCCAGAACCGCATCCTGAAGGAGCTGGCTCCGGATGAGGCGGCCTTCTGCAGTCTCATGGGCTCGTGGTTCGAGCACTCGAACCTCTACGAGATCATGAAGAACCTGGCCCGCCGCGACTGCACGGTCATCGTGACCACCGACCACGGCTCCATGCTGTGCACCAAGGCGGTGCAGATCCGCGGCAACCGCGACACCAGCAGCAACGTGCGCTACAAGTTCGGGGACAACCTGGGCGTGGACGAGACCAAGGTCATGATGATCAAGGATCCCGAGAAATTCAGGTTGCCGGCCAACACCACCATCGAGAACTACGCCGTGACCACCGAGAACTACTACCTGGTGTATCCGACCAACTATCACGAGTACGAGCGCCTGTACCGGGACAGCTTCCAACACGGGGGAATCAGCCTGCAGGAGATGATGTGTCCCTTCGTCGTCCTGAGGCCGCGGTAGGCTATGCACACGCCGGAGCATGTCCTGCCCGCCGAAGAAGGGTTCCCCTGGTGGATCGCGGCCGAGGGCGAGCAGGCCACCGAGGCCCTGGGTCACAGACTGGGGACCGCCCTGCGGGGGGGCGAGATCGTCCTGCTGTTCGGCCGGCTCGGGGCGGGCAAGACCTGCCTGACGCGGGGGTTGTGCAGGGGGCTGGGGATCAGTGAGGATGTCGTGTCGCCCACCTTCACCCTGGTCAACACCTACCGGGGAAAGCTGGTGGTGCACCACCTGGATTTCTACCGCATCGGCCCGGATGCCCCCCTGGAGGATATCGGCGTCATGGAGATCCTGGACGAGGTGGAGGAAGGAAGAGCTGTCCTGGTGGCGGAATGGCCCGATCCCCTGCTGCCCGAACTTACGGACCTGCAGCCTGTGTACTCCTGGCTGGGTGTGGCGGGGGCGCGGCCGCAGGAGCGCATCTGGCGTCTGAAGGCGGATTCTCAGGCGGCCGACGACATGGCGACGGACCTGGGGTTGCAGAGGGAGAGGGAACGGGATGCTTAACCTGGCCCTGGATACGGCGACGCCCTGGGGGCGGTTCGCCCTGGCCGACGGCGAGCGTCTGCTGGCATACCGGCCCCTGAACATCCAGGGCAGCTACGCGGACGCCCTGTTGCCGGTGATCACCGATATGCTGGACGAAGCCGGTTTTCCCCTGGCGGATCTGGCGGGCATAGGGGTGACACGTGGACCGGGGAGCTTCACCGGCGTGAGGATCGGAGTGGCCACCGTCAAGGCCCTGGCCTATGCCCTGTCGTGCGAACTGGTGGCCGTCACGACCCTGGAGGCCATGGCCGCGGCCCTGCTCCGTGAACATCCCCGGGCGAATGTGGCCGTGCCGGTCCTGGATGCCCGCCGGGGGGAGATCTTCGCCGGAATCTACGAGCGCCGCGGAGGCTGGATCGGCACCCTGGTCGAGGGAGCCGCCGGCAAACCCGACCAGTGGTGGGAGAGGGTCGTCGCCGCGGTTGAGGACCCTGAAGAGCCCGTCTACGGCGGGGAGGGCACCCCCCTGTTGCTGGGCCAGGGCAGGACCCTCAGACCGCAGCTGAGGGCCGTCGGGCAGCCGCGCCTGCGGGCGTGGACCAGCGCCCACCCCCGGACGGCCGAGGCCATGGTCCTGGCCATGGGACAGGGCGATGAGGTGCTGCCGCGAATCCATCCCTTCTCCCTCACACCCCGGTATCTGAGGGTCTCGGACGCGGAGATCAAGAGGAAGATCGATTTGACGCCCCTTGCGCCCCGGGACGGGATCCCCGAGCACGACGGGGACCGGGCGCCCGAATGAACGCGGGGCAGGGGGGCATCACCGTCCGGCCGCCGCGACCGGGAGACCTGGCGGCGGTGGAAAGGATCGAGAACGAGAGTTTCAGCGATCCCTGGTCCAGCGCCTTTCTGGGCGAGGAACTGGCCAACGACGTGCTTCGCCTGTGCCTGGTGGCCGAGGACGCCGACGGGATCTGCGGCTACATCATGGCCTGGAGGGTGGCGGACCAGCTCCACGTGCTGAACATCGCCACCGCTCCGGCACTCCGCCGCCGGGGAGTGGGTTCGTTGCTGCTCAAGGAGGCCTGCCTGCGGGCCTGGGCCGAGGGGTTGGCGGAGATCACCCTGGAAGTCAGGCGCGGCAACAGTGCGGCGCGGCGTTTCTACCGGCACAAGGGATTGCAGGAAACGGGGGTCAGGCCGGGTTACTACGGGGATAACGGCGAGGATGCCCTGATCATGACCGGCCCCCTGGAGGGGTTGTTGAACGCACGCTGACGATTTCTCGGGGTGGGGCCGAGAGCAAAAGGGTTGTCCGAAACGGTCTGGAGGGGCTAATTTGGCGGACACGAACCCGACCGATAACGGGAACGCCCCGGGCGTTCCACCGTCCAAGGAGGACCGCGTGTCCTGGTTGACCCAAGCGGCCAAGGGCATCAAGGCCCTGACAAGTCAGAAATCCGATATCCCGGACAACCTGTGGCGCAAGTGCCCCCACTGTGCGGAGGTCCTGTACCACCGGGAGCTGGACCGCAACCTGTGGGTTTGCGGCGCCTGCGGGCACCACCTGACCTACACCACGGAGCAGTACATCTCGCTGCTCTGCGACGAGGGCTCCTGGCGCGAGACCCACAAGGGGATCACCAGCAAGGACCCCCTGGATTTCAAGGATTCCAAGCGTTACCGCGACCGCATCAAGGCCGCCCGGCACAAGACGGGCAAGGAGGACGCCGTGGTGTGCGGCCGGGCCACAATCGGCCTGATTCCCGTCAGCATGTCCATCCTGGAGTTCTCCTTCCTGGGCGGCAGCATGGGCTCGGTGGTCGGCGAGAAGATCGCCCGCGCCCTGCTGGATTCCCTGCGTCACCGCGAGGCCGCCATCATCCTGAGCCGCAGCGGCGGCGCCCGCATGCAGGAGTCCCTGCTGTCGCTGATGCAGATGGCCAAGACCAGCGCCGTCCTGGCGCGGTTGCGCGCCGAGGGCATACCCTTCATCTCCCTGCTCACCAACCCCACGACCGGGGGCGTGACCGCCAGCTTCGCCACCTTGGGCGACGTGAACATCGCCGAGCCCGGCGCCCTGATCGGGTTCGCCGGACCGCGGGTGATCAAGCAGACCATCGGCGGCGACCTGCCCGAGGGCTTCCAGTCCTCGGAGTTCCTGCTCGAGCACGGCATGCTGGACATCATCAGCGAGCGCAAGGACCTCAAGGACAACCTGGTCCGCGTGCTCAACTGGTTCACCACCGGTCGTGACGTTTCCGTGCGCCGACCCCCGCGGGGATGAGGCCGGTGGACAGGGACAGGGAGGCGACGCCCGGGCGCCAGGCCGGCCCCCTGGCCGGCGAGCCGGGCGTGGGGGTCGATCTGCCGCCTCCTTTTTGCGCCCGCGACGAGGCCACGGCCTGGCTGTTCGCCCTGAACCGCATGGGGATCCGCCCGGGACTGGTCAGGATCAAGGGCCTGCTGGAGGATCTGGGCAATCCCCAGGATCGTCTGCGCACCCTGGTGGTGGCCGGCACCAACGGCAAGGGCAGCACGACGCGGATCCTGGCCCGCCTGCTGCGGTCGGCGGGCTACAAGGTCGCCACCTACACCAGCCCCCACCTGCTGAAGGTCACCGAACGCATCCAGATCGACGAGCAGCCGGTGGACGAGGAGGAATTCTCCGCCCGCGTGAGGGCCGTCAGGCCCCTGGTGGAGAAGCACGCCGCCAGCTGGTTCGAGACGCTGACCGCCCTGGCGGTGCAGATCGCGGCCGACGCCCAGGTGGATTTCCTGTGCTGCGAGACCGGTCTGGGCGGGCGTCTGGACGCCACCAACGCCTTGCCGGCCGAGGCCGTCCTGCTGACGGGCATCGGACTGGACCATCAGCACATCCTGGGAGAGACCCGGGCCGAGATCGCCGCCGAGAAGCTGGGCCTGCTCAAGCCGGGGGTGCCGTTCTTCTGCGCCCTGGACCCCGATCTCAAGCCCCAGGCCTTTGCCGCCGCGGTGCAGGCGGGCACGGGGTGCCGTTTCCTGGATGAGCTGACGCGCATCACCACAGGTGGGCAGGACCGCTCGGGGACCTGGGACCTGGCGCTGAGGGACCGGGTCCTGACCGGCCTGCCCGGCGGCGGGATGCCCTTCCAGCGGCGCAACACGGCCCTGGCCCTGCTGACCCTGGCGGAGCTGGAATCACGACTGGGGCGGACCCTGGTTCCCCATGATCCGGCGACCGCCCTGGGGAATCTTTTTCTCCCGGGGCGGTACCAGCAGATCCTGGCCGGGCCGGACTGGATCATCGACACCGCGCACAACACCCAGGCCTTGACCGCCGTCCTCCAGCGGTACCTCGAACGGCCGGTGGGTGGGCGGCGGATCCTGTTGCTGGGCGGGATGCGGGACAAGACATGGACCGGGGAAGTGGGCGCCCTGGTGCGGCGCATGGACGAGGTCGTCCTGACGCCCATCGGCCTGCCGCGTTCGCGGACCCCGGAGGATCTCAGGCTCCTTGCGGATTCATGGGGAGGGCGGTGGGAGATCGCGACCGGCAGGAGGGAAGCGCTGGCCGGTCTTGCCGGCCGTCTGGAGAAGTCGGATTCGGTGCTGGTCACCGGAAGCGGTTTCCTGGCGGCCGAGGTGCTGCACGGTCTGGGATTCGAGGATCTGGAGGACACGGCCGTGATCCGGCCGGCCCCGGAAGTGCTGGCGGGTTTGAAAGGGAAAGGGAAATGAAGCGACCGGTGCTGGGAGTCGATGTGGGCGGTACACGGGCCAAGTTCGTGGTCCTGGACCACGAGGGCATGGTGGTGCAGACCGGCGATGTAGCCTCGGATCCCGAAAGCCCCGAGAATACGCTGGGTACCGTGGCCGCCGCCCTGGACCCCTCCCTCTGGCAGCAGGATGCCGCCGGTTCCCCGGCTTACCTCCTGTCCGGCGTGGGTCTGGCCTGCGCGGGCATCGTGGATCCGGAGCGGGGATGGCTGGGACGGTCCCCCAACCTCCGGGGCTGGGAGAATTCCGACCTGTTCGCCGCGGTGGGCAAGGTGTTCGGCAACGTGGACCGCGCCGTGGCCAACGACGTCAACAGCGCCCTGTACGGCGAATCCAGGCGGGGCGCCGGGCGTGGGTGCCGTGACCTGGTCATGATCGCCCTGGGCACGGGCGTCGGCGGCGGCGTCATCCTGCAGGGCCGACTCGTGATCGGGGCCCATTGCGGGGCCGGGGAGATCGGTCACATGGTGCTCGATCCGGCGGGGCCGGTCTGCACCTGCGGCAACCGTGGCTGCCTGGAGGCCTACGCCGGCAGCGTGGGCCTGCTGAAGGCCGCCCGCCTGGCGGCCGGAGAGAAGGAGGCCGGCCGGTTGAGGAGCCTGCTGGACGGCCGGGGTGCGACCCTGACCACGCGCGACCTGGCGCTGCTGGCCGAATCCGGGGACCGGGCGGCCTGTGAACTGTTCGCCGCGGCGGGACGCCGTCTGGGCCAGGCCGTGGGCAACCTGATCAACGTGTTGGACCCCGAACGGGTGATCATCGGCGGCGGTGTGGCGGGAGCGGGCGACTTGATCCTGGAACCATGCCGCCGGGTCGCCTCCGGCATCGTGCTGGCCGTCGAGGCCAAGGAGGTGCCCGTCGTGCCGGCCGAACTGGGAACCGGGGCCGCGGCCCTGGGGGCGGCCCTGATGGTGGCGACCGGGGAGAACGACCCTTGAGATGCGGCCCCGGCAATTCCCGCAGCGGCAGAAGGGAGTTTTCCCGCCTGGTCCTGGCTCCGGCCATTGTGCTGGCGATGCTCGCGGCCACGGGCACGCTGCCGGCGGCGGGATCCGGGGTCGGGGAGAGGCAACCGGCCCGGGAGACTTCCAAGGTCAGCTCGGACAAGCTCATCGAGAAGAAGGTCAACGGACGCAAGGTCCGTTTCCTGTACGGAAACGTCTTCATCGATCGAGACACCCTGACCGCGGCCGCGGACACCGCCGAAGAACATGTGGACGACAACTACTACCTGCTGCTGGGACGGGTCACCCTGACCAGCAACACGACCGTCCTGCACTGCCGCCGGGCTCTGTACAGGAAGGCGACCGGCGCGGCCGATTTCAGCGGCGACGTTCGACTGGTCGACGGCGGCATGACCGGCACGAGTCTGCGCGGTGAGATGCGGGGCAACGGCCGCTTCATCCGGCTCATCGACCGGGCGCGCATGGTCGACGAGGAATTCACCGTCTACGGCGACACCATCTATCGCGACCGCCGCACGGGGCTGGGCATGGCCATGGGGCACGTGCGGATCGAGAAGAATCCGCCCGCGGCCGCCGATTCCGCAGCGGTTTCCGACAGCACCGCGGCCGCCGATTCGGTCTGGACCCTGGAATGCCGGCGCGCGGTTTTCCAGGCCAACGGGCAGGACAGCGACTTCTTCGGGGATGTGAGACTGGTCGACGGGGACCTGATCGGCACCGGGGGACTGGCCCAGGCCCGCGATGGGGGAGATCTCTTCTACCTGATGCAGGACGCCCTGCTGGTGACGCCCGACTATTCCATCAGGGCCGACACCATCTCGCGCAACACGCTCACGGGTCTGGGGGAGGCCACCGGCCACGTCCGGATCGTCGAACCCGGCGCCCGCAACCTGGTGATCGGTGAGCACGCCGTTTTCGACCGGGAGGCCGGCACCGCCCTGGTGGACAGCCTGCCGGAGCTGACCAGCCGGGAGGAAGCCAGCGGCCCGTTGACCAGCCGCTCGGGGTGGATGCGGTTCTACCGCGACCAGGACAAGGTGGTCATGGTCGATTCGGTCCGGATCCGCCAGGAGGACACCACGGCGAGGGCCGATACGGCGGTGGCCTACGGCCGGGAACGCATGGTCCTGACGGGCAACCCCGAAGTCCTGATCGGGAACCGGAACAGGCTCCTGGGAACTCGCATCGAGTTCCAGTACGAGCACGGGGATCTGCGCACCATGAGTCTGCAGGGCGACGCCCGCCTGGAGGACTCGACGCCCGACAGTCTGGCCGCCATCTACCGCGGCCTGCCGCCCCTGGATGTGCTGGCCGGAGACACGATCAACATCGATTTCGAGGAGGGGGAGATCCGGCGCACGGTGGTCGTCGGCGGGGCGACCAGCCATTACACGCCCCTGGACATCACCGATGAGATCGCCACCAACGACGTGGCCGGCGACACCATCATCATCCACTTCCGGGCCGACCGGGTGCGGAAGGTGGATGTGTACGGCGGGGTGTCCGGGACCTACAGGTTCGCCAAGATCGCCGACATGAAGAGGCACGCCGGACGACCCGCCGCCGCGGATTCCCTGGCGGCGGCCGATACCGCCACGGTCAGCGTCCCCTTCGATTCCACGGCGACCGCCGCCGTCGATTCCCTGGCCGCGGCCCGGGCCGATACCCTTGATCCCGGCCAGTACGATTTCACCGGCGCGGTTCAGGACGTCGACTACAAGGGCGACAAGGTCGTGTTCAAGCTGGACGACGAGACCATGGAGATCACCGGCAGCGGCGAGCTGGATTACGGGACCATGAAGCACACCGCCGGGCACATCATCCTCAACACCACCTCGCGCGATCTGTACTCCGAGGACCAGCCCTACCTCAAGGACGGCGATGCGGTGGTGGGCGACCTGATGGGGTACAACTTCAAGTACAAGACCGGGGCGGTACGCAACGGCGTGACGTCCATGGACGGCTACTACTACGTGGGCGATTCCATCCGGCGCTATCCCGACGGCACCATGAAGATCAAGGGCGGCAAGATGACCTCCTGCGACAGGACCGTGCCCCATTACCATTTCTGGTCCAACAACATGATGATCCGCCAGGGCGACAAGGTGGTGGCGGCGCCCATCGTGCTGAAGATCGGGCACGTGCCCGTGTTCGCCCTGCCGTTCTACTTCAAGAGTCTCAAGAGCGGGCGCCGGTCCGGCATCCTGTTCCCGTCCTTCGACTTCGGATGGTCGTCGCGCGAGGGCAGATACATCCGCGATTTCGGCTACTACTGGGCCACCAACCAGTACATGGACTTCATCTTCGAGGGGGACTACAACGAGCACCAGGATTTCTCCTACCGGATATCCAACCGCTACGTCAAACGCTACAGCTTCAACGGCACGGTGGACTATTCGCGCCAGATCGGTCTGCGGGGCGACGGTGATTCCCGCGAGTGGCAACTGCACTGGAGCCACAACCAGCCGACCCTGTTCGACGACTACAAGCTGCGGGCGGACGTGCGCATGTCCAGCCGTTCGCTCAGCAACAACGACCTGACCAGCTCCGTGCGCAGGGACATCGTCAGCGGCCAGATGAAGTCCACGCTGTACCTGAGCCGCAACTGGGATTTTCTGAGCGCTAGCCTGAACGCCAATCGCGACGGGCGGGTCAACGCCGAGGACGACGACCCGGCCACGGACAACCTCGTGTACAGCATGACCCTGCCTTCGCTGTCGCTGAATTTCCGTCAGTTCACCCTCATGGGGCCCCCGCGCGGAGGGCGGAAGGGTGGGTTCTGGGGCAACCTCCTGCGCAATACCTACATCCAGCATTCCTATACCCTCAGCTCGGACAAGAAGGTTTACGAGCTGAAGGACACCACGAAGTACCACGTCAACGGCAAGGGCTCGGTAAGCCTGCGGCCTCCGCGCGTGGGCATCTTCAACGTGAGCTTCAGCGCCAATGCGGGCCAGGACTGGACGCGTGAGACGACGGAGGGCCGGACGTGGGTCGCCGATTCCGATACCACGGGCCACTTCGAGGATCTTTACGAGCGGACGGAGGATACGCGTCCCAACCTGAGTTTCAGTTCCAACATAGGCACGACCCTCTACGGCCTGTTTCCGGTCAGAATGGGTCGGCTCAGAGCCATGAGACATACCACCAAGCTCACCGCTTCCTGGAGGCTCACACCCACCATCAGCGGCAAGCAGCGTCGCAGCACGAGCATCGCCCTGGGCTGGAGCAACCGGCTGGATTTGAAGTACGCCGCGGGCGCCGATTCCACCGCCAAGATCAAGAAACTGGACGGTTTCATCGACTGGAACCTCACGACGAACTACAACCCCGACAAGGAACCCGGCCAGCGCTGGTCGGACATCAACAGCAGCCTCAGCATCAAGCCGGGTCAGAGTCGATACCTGCAGCTGAAGGTGAGCAACACCATCGACCCCCGGAGTCTGTCGCTGAAATCCACACGCTTCAACTACAGCCTGAGCTTCAACGGCAAGCTGGACCTGGGGGTGGCCGAGCGGGAGGACCAGGACCACAAGAACAGCGCCCTGGAGCGCCTGGGAACCGACAAGGACGAGAAGAAGAACCAGCCCCGCAGGAATGCCGATGACCCCTTCGCCGGCCAGAAGGACAACCCGTTCGCCAACTACAGCCGGAAGGAGCAGAAGAAGCAGGCCGGCCCGGGCAAGGACGAGACCGAAGGCGGGCGCTATCTGCCCTTCCGGGTCAACACCAGCATCAGCTACAGCTATACCAACGCCTCGGCCACCAAGCGGGCCAACGCCAACTTCTCGGTGTCGGCCAACCTGACGCGGAACTGGGAATTCCGGTACAACACCTCGTTCGACCTCGACGTGGGACAGCCGGTGCGCCAGCAGTTCAGTCTCAATCGGGATCTCCACTGCTGGGCCCTGGAGTTCAATCGCACCATCAGCGCCGTGGACAGCCAGTTCGGGTTCCGCCTCTACCTCAAATCCATTCCCGCCCTGAAATTCGTGCGCGGCAGGGAAGGAAACATGGGCGGCATGAGCGGGGGATACCGCCAGGGGATGTTCTGATCCTCGCCTAGGCGTTTTTCCGGATTCGGCCCGCGGGAAATCCCGCACCAGGACAGGGCTCTGCGGGGGGACCGTCCCGTATGTCGCGGTGTCATGGGAAATGTCGAAAATTGTATTGACAGCGTGTCGGCAGGGGGGTTTGATCGCCCCAGAAAGGAGGTGAGGTTCATGAACAAAACCGAACTCACCGAAAAACTCTCTGCGAAGACGGGAATGAGCAAGGCCGCTGCCAAGCGGGCCATCGACGCGATCTTTTCCACCGCCCCCCGCGAGGGCATCATCGCTTCGGCGGTGGCCAAGGGCGACAGGGTGCAGATCACCGGTTTCGGCACCTTCGAGCAGCGCAAGCGCAAGAAGCGGATGGGACGCAATCCCCAGACCGGGGCTGCGATGACCATTCCCGCCGCCAAGTACCCGGCCTTCGTCGCCGGCAAGAGCCTGAAGGAACGGGTCCAGAAGAAGTAGGATCCTGTTCCGGGAGAAATTCAAGGGCCGCTTGCGGGCGGCCCTTGTGCTTTGCGCCGGGATCCAATCACGCTGTTGCCCGGCCAACCCCCGGACCATATAATTGATGGGTTCAAGGAACTTATGGCTGCCGGACGGGTTTCCGGACGGTCGGGTCCAGCCGCTTGTTCACGGCGGGTATTGATTTTCATCCTGGTTCAGCAGGAAGGTGACGCGATGACCGATCACATCGGAGTGGGGCGTTCACGGCTATCTTGGGCCGTGCTGGTTCTGGTCCTGTTGGCCCTGGCCTGTACCGCGGCCGTGGCCGTTGCGGCGGGGGGCAAGGGCGATAAGGGAGAATGGACGAACATCCATCTGATCTACACGACCGACATCAAGGGCAAGATCGAGCCCTGCGGGTGAAAGGCTCACCAGCGTGGCGGACTGGCCCGGAGGGCCAGTTATCTGGACGGGATATGGGAACAGAACCTGCCGGTTCTGCAGCTGGACGCGGGCGACCTTTTCGGCCGCCGCAACCAGAACGAGCGCTTCCAGACCGAATTTTTGTGCGAGGAGGTCGCGAACCTGGGCGTGGACGCCATCGGCCTGGGGGAACAGGATCTGAACTACGGTCTGAAGTTCCTGCGTTCGATGATGGACAAGTACGGGCTGCAGTTCACCAACGCCAACGTCAAGGACGCGGCTACGGGCGAGCTGATCCTGCCGGAGTACCTGATCATCAAGCGCGGGGGCATCACCTTCGGCATCGTGAGCGTCCTGGACCCGGCGCAGAAGATCATCACCATGACCTCCGACGACAGCCAGTTCCAGGTTGACGATCCGGTGGCCACCCTGCGTGAACTGGTTCCCAGGTTGCGGGAAAAGGTCGATACGGTGGTACTGCTCGGGCATCTCGGGGATGCCCAGACCGACAATGTCGTCAAGGAGATCCAGGGCGTCGACATCTCGGTGACCGGTCATACGTACCGCAACACCACGACCGAGCGCATCCTCAATGATACGGCCATGCTGAGCTCCTCCTATGAGGGTCGCTACATCGGCGATGCGGACCTGATGATCTCCCCGGACGACGGGAAGGTCATGGCCATCTCGGTAGAAGTGACGCCATTGGACGACAAGGTGAGCGATGACCCGGAGATGCTGAAGAAGATCAAGGACTTCAAGCAGAGGCTGGTCGAGTTCAAGGAGGCCAAGCGCGCCGCCTATCCCCGGACCTTCGGCTCGGACAAGGAGAACTACCTCGGCGACCGGTCCTGCAAGTCCTGCCACGAGGATGCCTGGGCCGTGTACGCCAAGTCCGGCCACATGCGTGCGTTCATGACCCTGCGCAACAAGGGGCAGCACTTCGAGCCGGATTGCCTGGTGTGCCACACCACGGGTTATCAATACAAGAACGGTTATGCCGACGAGGCTCCGTACAACCGCCTGATCAACGTGCAGTGCGAGGCCTGTCACGGCTACGGCACCCTGCATGCCCGGGACGGGAAGTGGGTCGCCCAGGCCAAGGATTCCTGTGTTGTTTGTCATGACAAGGAGAACAGTCCTGATTTCGACTATGAAACCTACTGGGCGAAGATCAAGCACTAGCCGGACGGCCCTGCTGGCGGCCTGCCTGATCGTGGTCATGGGCACGAGCGTTCCCGCTCGTGCCCTCGACCTGTTCACCCTGTGGCGGCAGTCCGAGCTCCCGCTCGATCTGGCTCCCGGCACCTGGGCGGATTACCGCAGCCAGGTCATGACCGGCGGGCGCAGCGAGACGGGTCTGACGCGCGTGGCCTGTCTGGCCGCTCCCCGGGGCGAGCCGGACGGCAGCCGGGTGTTCGAGATCGTTCCCCTCCAGGAGGATGAGCAGGGAAACCTCGGGCCTGTGCCGGGCAGCGGGGTGTGGCTGCTGGTTTCGGCGGACATCGCCCGGCGAGAGGGCGATCTCCTGGATCTGGTCCAGGAGGCATGGCAGTGGGAGGATGGCCGGGCGCGGAAGCTTTCCCTGGACAGCATGAGGGAGGATCCGCTGGCCGCGGGGTTCCTGCAGAGGGGATTCGAGGCCGATTCGGTCGAGCACAAGGGGCCGGCCACCCGGATCATCGCCGGGCGGCAGTTTCTTTGCAGGCAACTGGTTCTCAGCGCACGGGATACCCAGAGCGTGGATCTGCCCGCGGGCAGGATGACCCAATGGACACTGCACGAGATCACCGTCGCCTTCGACGCCGGACTGCCCCTGCTGGGCGTGGCCTACGCGGCCGAGAGGATAAGTTCCCGGTCCACCTTCGATCCCCCTCATCCACGCCTGCGTCCGCCACCGCCCCGTATCAGGGTGGAAGTCATGGAACTGGTGGATTTCGGGTGTGATGCCACGTCGTTGCTGGGCCGCGGCCATTGACCCCGCCCGGGTTCTTGTGATATAATAACCTCATGATTTCCAACGACCTGAAAGCCTACCGCGCCGAGGCTTATACCTTTCTGCTCGGGGAAGAGATTCCCCTGCCCACACCGGTCATCGCCCGGCACCTGTTCGGAGCGCACCGCCACGAAATGCCCGAAACCCAGGTGGTCGTGCGGGCCCTGCTGAGGGCCGATGCCCGTTTCGTGGAGACCCACGATCGGTCCTGGACGGTTCTCGAGTCTCCCCTGATGAAGCGCGACCTCCTGGACGCCACGTATGCGGTGGTGGATCTGGAAACCACCGGCAGCGTCATCGGTGTGGACGAGATCATCGAGGTCGGCGTCTATCTGGTGAAGAAGGGCAGGATATCCCGGAAAATGGACACGCGGGTCTGGACCGACCGTCCCATTCCCCCCTGGGTGGCGCGGTTGACGGGCATCCACAACGAGGATCTCAAGGGCAAGCCGACGTTTTCGGATATCGCCGGGAAGCTGCTCAGGCTCCTGGACGGTCACGTCTTCGTCGCCCACGACATCAGGTTCGACCTGCCTTTCCTGCGCTGGGAATTCGCCCGCCGGGGACTGTCCCTGCCGGCGGTGACCGGGCTGTGCACGCTGCAGCTGTCCCGGAATATCTGGCCCGATCTTTCCAGCCGCAGCCTGTCCGATCTGGCGGTCCATTTCGGGGTGGCCCACGAGACGCCCCACCGCGCGGCCGACGATGCCGGCGCCACGGCCGGAGTGCTGATGACCGCGTTGCGCGAAGCCAGGGAAGCGGGCGTCACGCAGCTGGGCCAGTTGTACACCTTCGATCGCCGGAAGCTCGCCGGCAGGAAGGCGGACCAGCAGCTGGCCGCACGCACCGCCGAATCCTGACCCTCCCCATTACCTGCGGAAAAATGGCCTCATCCGGTTGACTCTTGTCCCTCGATGCGATAGGATGCCGCCCAGTATCAGCTTGTGTGCGGGCTGTTGGAGTTGGTGCCCGCCAGCGGTCGATACCCTTTCCAGAGCCAAGGAGGAGCCCATGGCCGCCATCAAGGAAGATGACATTCTCGTGCGTGATGAAAGTTTTGTTAAGTATGAACGGTTGCTGTCCAAGGCCGAGTCCGAGGGTCGCATAGACGGTCCCTGCAAATGTCTTGTCTGCGGGATGCGTTATCTGACCAAGGACGAGGCCGATGCCTGCTGCAAGATCGTTACCTGAGAGCCCCCTATGAAAAGCAAACAGTACTGTTCGGTCTGCAAGGAATGGCTGGACATGGAGGTCGTCTCCGGCGGCGATCCCGAGGAGGACGACGGCGTCACGTGGTACCGTTGTCCCGGCTGCCAGGGTTTTCTGCCCAAGCTGACGGCCGGGGCCGATGAAGGCGATGCCGATGCAGGGGCCGAAGCCGGTCAAGCCGTTTCCGTTCCCGTTGATGAACCCGTGACGGAGGCCCCGTCGTCGGTCGAGGGCGATGCGGTCGCCCCTGCCGACGGCGAGCTTCCCTGGGACAGTCCAGGGGAGATGCTGGACGCCGCCGAGACCACCTCGGAGGCCGAGGTGGCGGCGACGCTGGCCGACATCGGCGGCACGGGGCCGGGAGAGGATCCCGATTCCGACGCCGCCCCTGGAGACGCCGGCCAGGACGGCAAGGATGCCGACGAACCCATCGGCGAGTATGCCGCCATGCTGGAGGATATGGATCCCGGCCAGGCCGTCCCCTATCGGCCCTGGGAAACGTACGAACTCGGACAGTGCGTCCTGCATCTGGCCTGGAACGACTGCGGCGTTGTTGTCGGCAAGGAGGATCTGCCGGGCGGACGCCGGGTCATCAAGTGCTACTTCTCGGAGGCCGGGATCGTGCGGCTCATCGAGAACGCCCCCCGGTGATGAGACGACGCCGGTATCCGGGTGCCTGGTTATTCCCGCTGCTCCTGCTGTGCCTGTCGCTTTCGGACCCCTCGGCGGCCCGGGGACAGATGCTCCATCTCGACGCCATTCCCTGGTACACCCCGGCGGATTCCACGTCGCGCCTGGCCCTGGAAGTCGGTGTCGATCACTTCTTCGATCCCCGTTACGACTGGTCGATGGACCGCCTGCTGCTCACGGTGATCCTGCCCAGCGGGGGCCGGGGCATCTATTTCCTGCGCATGTCCGACCTGACCTTCGACAGCGGCAACGTGCCTGTCCTGCAGAGGTGGTCGCATATCCGGGGGGAAGAAATGGAGGCCGACTGGCCCGGCAGCGGGAGGGTCAGGGGATTCGGACAACTGGAGGGCGGGGTTTGCGGCCCGTTCGCCCTGCCTGTGCTGGGGGCGGTGGATTTCGGCGCCGCTCTCGGTCTGCCCGTGGGCACGGACACGCTGTATCCGTTCTCCTCCACCAGTATGCCCCTGCGGTTCGAGTTGCGAAAGTCCTTGCTGCTGGGGAAGTCCCTGGCGATGCATCTGAGCGCCGGCGCCCTGTCCGTGGTGGGCTCGGGCAGGGAGGGCCTGTCCGACGACGCCTTCAAGGGCGGGAACCATCTCGCGGCGGAACTCGACTGGTATCGCGGTCGGGGGGCGCGTCTTGCCGCGACAGTGGACAGCCGGAACCGCGCCGGCCGCACTTCCCTGCTGGCCGGGGCGCAGTGGTGGCTGCCGTGGACCGGGAAGGGTTCGGTGGGTCTGAAGGTCGCCAGGGAGCTGGAGGATGAGATCGATCGGGCGGCGCAATGGTACGTGACGGTGGCCTGGCGTTTCGACAGCGGACCGTATCGAGCCGGCGACCAGGATTCCGAGTCTGCCGCCAAGACCTCTGCCCATCGCTGACGGGGCGCGGGTAGGACATCCATCCCGGGGGCACAACCGTTGCATTCTGCCATGCCGGTGTTCAGTGCCGGTCCGTGTTTCCCCCTGTTTCCGGTGGCATCCCTCCGTTGCCCGTATTCCAATACTCTGGCACATACCTTGCCATATTCCTCCGGAAACAAGGTCCTGCATCCTGAATTGCACACCCTGGGGAAGACCTGTGGCTCATATCCTGCTCGGCAAGGAACTGTACGGGGACGAACGGCTGCTCAAGCAACTGCGGGCCTGGGGTGTCACCACGGGCTTGAGATCCGGGGATTCCGGGTGCTTGCCGGGGATTTGGGAGTGTGACGCCATGATCCTGAGCCCGGCCGAGGTCGAGGGCCTGCCCCCGATGGATCCGGAACCCGGCAGGGGACCCTGCGCCCCCATCCTGGTCTGGGATGGACACGATGTCCATTCGCCGCCGCAGGCGCCTTCCCAGGTGGTCGTGCCCCTGTCGGCGGGGGGAGGGCTGATGGCCTCCCTGCAGGTGTGCGTGGCCCACGCGGGGGGACTGAGGGATTTCCAGGGGGCCGTACCCGTGCTGGAGACCAACCCCCTGCGGGTGATGGGCCATGAATTGCTGACCCCGTTGACGGCCATCAAGACTGCCCTGGAGATCCTGGCCGAGGATGACGGTGAACCCGAGGACGAGGACTCGCGGTTGCGGCGATCCCGCATGGTCAAGCTGGCCCTGCGCAACGCGAACCGGCTGGGCGAGGCCATGGACTGGAGCTGCGAACTGCTGTCGCCGCTGGAGAAGATCCCCGCCGACGTACCCCATGCCGCGGTTCATGACGAGGATCTGGTTCAGGGACTCGGCCAGGTGGCTCCCCTGACCACCGGAGAGGTCCCGGTAAAGCCGCGGACGGAGGCCGGGCCGGTCCTGGATCTGGCGGGCAAGATGGTCCAGTCGCTGCAGGACGCCTTGCCGGGGTACGGTGTATGCCTGCACCTGGCCGCCAGTGAAGACGGTCGCCTGGCAATCCTGTCGGCCTTGCCCGTCAGCGGCCGAGCCCCTGCCCCCGAGATCATCTCTGCGGCTTCGCGGGAGGACCTGCCCTCCTGGGACCCCTGGCGTCTGGCCCTGGAGAAGGCCGTCGGCCTGCGCATCCCTCCCCACCTGGCCAAGGCTCTGGGCGGCAGCCTGGAGATCCAGTGCCGGGGCGGATTCCCGTGCCTGGTCCTGTCCCTGCCCGCCGTCCAGGAGCCTGATTTCATCCCGGAGGATGGATTGCCCTTGCGGGATCCGGTGACGATGCCATAATCCGGTGCAAACCGGAGGTACCGCAACCCATGTCGAACCCGCGACGACCCCCTGAGGCCGTGCCGTCCGTGTCACGGTCGGATCTGGCTGTCGCCGCTACCGCTCATGACCTGAACCAGATGCTGGCGGTCATCGCGGGGCGGCTCGGTCTCCTGCTGGATATGGTGACGGATCCCCGCCTGACGACTCATCTCCAGGCCATGGAGACGGCCTGCCGTGACGCGGCGGCCATGGTACGCCGTCTGGGGGGCGACGAGGCGGCAGGGGGCGATGCCGCGTGCGATCCGGAACAGGCAGCGCGGACGGCGGCGCTGCTGGTCCAGCCCGCGGATGCGGAAACGCGGGGGCTCGAGTGCAGGGTCGAGATCCCGACGGGTCTGACCGCCGGGATTCCGGGACAGATCCTGCGGGAAGTTCTGGTCAATCTGCTCTTGAACGCCCGCGAGGCCATGGGGAACAAAGGTACGGTCAGGATCAGCGGTCGGGCCGAGGGCGGGCGGATTCGCCTGGAGGTGGCCGATGACGGTCCTGGTGTGGAACCGGAACTGGCGGCGCGGCTGTTCGAGCCGGGGGTCTCCGGCGGGAGCCTTCCCCGGCGCGGGATCGGATTGGCCGGTTGCCGCCAGCTGTTGTCGCGCCATGACGGCAGCCTGGAGTTGGCCGACACCGAGAGCAGGGGCGCCGTTTTCGTGCTGGATCTGCCGGCTGTAGACCGGGCTCCGGCACGGCAGGCCGCTCCCCGCCGGCAGGCCCCTTCGAGCAGCGGCCGGGCGGAAGAAGGGCGGCTCGGCGTCCTGGTCGTGGATGACGAGTCGTCCGTGCGGGACATGCTCGCCGAGGTGCTGCCGGAACTGGGCTGCGCGGTCACGACGGTGGCCGACGGGGAAGCTGCCGTGTCCTCCTTCCGGCCGGGAGCCTTCCAGGTGGCCATGTTGGACCAGAACCTGCCGGGCATGTCCGGGGTGGAACTTGCGGAGCGCCTGCGCAGGGACGATTCTTCCCTGGTGGTGATGCTGATGACGGGCTGGGGCAAGGAGCGGAATACCGCCGAGGCCACGGAATCCGTCATCGATTTCAGAATGCGCAAGCCCATGGAGTTCAAGGAATTGCAGCGTTTGCTGGTCGAAGCGATCAGGCTGCATGCCGGGCGCAAGGCCGTCGATGGGAAAGAGAACTGAAGCGAGGTTTCCTGTCTTGATCATGCGTACTTTTCCCGGGTCTGCAGCGACAGGTTCGTCCCGAAACCATCGGGATGTCAGGGGTGTCTCCTGTGGCGGCGTCGCCCTGTCCCTGTGGCTCCTTGTGGCCTTGGTGTGGCTGACGGCCACGCCCGGGTTCAGCCGGGCCCCCGAGCGTACCTTCACGTTGGCGCCCCTTGATACCATGGTCCTGAACATCGAGGGCTTCGCGACGGGGATCACCTGGGTCGGTCCCGATACCCTGGTCGTGCTCGACGATGTTCCCGACACCATCGCCGCAGGCGGACGGCGAACGGTTCGTCTTGTCTTCCAGGACCGGACGGGCGCCATCCTCATGGAGAAGGATTTCACCGGCGTGCTCGACCGGGCCCTGGCCTATGACGAGGAATTCCTGTGGGGATGCGGAGACGGCGACCAGGGGAGTTCCCTCCTGTACAAGATCAGCCTCGACTCGTTGCTGGTGAAGGACGCCTACGACCTGCCCGGGCATAGGCCCACGGGCATGTGTTTCGACGGCAGATACCTGTGGATCACCGATCAGGACTCCGGTCGTCTCGACCGTTTCGACCCCAGGACCGAGGCTGTTTCCCGCTCGGTTTTCGGGCCGGCGTTTTCTCCCTGCGGGGTGGCTCACGACGGTCGGCATACGTGGTTGACCGATGTGGGCACGGGGCGTATGTACCGTCTGACGGGTGGTCGGGAGAACTGGACCGGAACCGTCACGGCGACGTCTTTTCTCCGGACCGCGGGCCCTGTTTTGCTGATACATGATGGTTTTTATCTTTATTATGTGCCCTATGGGGAACATTTCGCCGTTAGGGTGGTTTTTCCCTCGCCGTCACCTTGACAGAAGAGGGAGGCGGTCGTAATTTGGATTACGAAAACTGTTTTCATTACTGAAAATAGTCTACCTTCTCTGAATTGTGGAAAGGCACGGAACATGGTGACCATCAACACGAAAAGCCCGGTCAACGAGGATCTGGTCAAGGAAAAAGAGGCGGCTTTTGCGGATTTCATTCGCCGCAGAGGCCTGAAAACCACCCGCCAGCGCAATACGATCATTTCCACCTTCTTTCGCATGAGGGGGCACATCTCGGTGGAGGAATTGCTGGTGGAGGTCAAGAAGGCCAACCCCAGGATCGGATATGCCACCGTTTACCGAACACTTCATCTGCTGGTCGAGAGTGGTCTGGTCGAGGAGCGTCGCTTCGGTGACGGTCTGGCCCGTTACGAGGGTCATTCCGCCGTGGAGCACCACGATCACATGATTTGTCTGGAGTGCGGAGAGATCTCCGAGTTCTACAATCCCCGGCTGGAGGCTTTGCAGGAGCAGCTGGCCGAGGAGAACAACTTCGAAATCTATCGTCACCGGCTGGAATTGTATGGTGTCTGCAAGGACAAGGCGGCCTGCGAAGCCCGGAAGAAGCAGAAGGCAGCCAGGGCCCAGGGTGCCTGATTCCGTGAACTCCTGGCTGCGGATCGAGGTCGACCGCTCGGCCCTGGTCCACAACATGGAAATCCTGCGGCGGATCGTGGCTCCCGCTTCACGCACCATGGCCGTGGTCAAGGCGAATGCCTATGGCCACGGCCTTTTGCATGCCGCGGAGGCCTTCCTGGCCGGGGGCGCCGATATGCTGGGGGTCCATTCGGTGCCCGAGCTGCATCAACTGCGTACCGGCGGCATCAGCGCACCGGTGCTGGTCCTGGGCCCGGCGACGGCGCAGGAGGTTCTGGTCACCACGGGCCCGAATACCGCTTATACGGTCGGTTCCCTGGACATGCTGCGGGACCTGGCCCGTTTGACGGTTCCTGTCGCGGTGCATCTGAAGGTGGAGACCGGGGTCAACCGGCAGGGAATCACCGAGCGGGAACTCGATGAGGCCCTGGCGATTATAAGGGGCGGCGACAACCTGGACCTGGCGGGGCTGAGCAGCCACTTCGCCGACATCGAGGATACGACCGACCACTCCTTCGCCGACAAGCAGATGGAGCGGTTCGAAGCCTATCGGCGGCGGTTGTCGGAAGCCGGGTATCCCGATCTCGATCATCACATGTCTTGCAGCGCCGCCGCCCTGCTGTGGGATCGGACCCACCGCTCGGTGGCCCGTGTGGGCATCAGCGCCTACGGGATCTGGCCCTCGCGGGAGACGCTGGTCTCGGTGCGCCAGCGCGGCCGTCCCGAACTGGATCTGCAGCCGGCGCTGACCTGGAAGGTGCGCATCGCCCAGATCCGGGAAGTGCCGGCCGGCGAGACGGTGGGCTACGGGCGCACCTGGAAAGCCATGACCGACTCCCGCATCGCCGTGCTGCCGGTGGGGTATGCCGACGGCTGGCCGCGCGCCCTGTCCGGGCGTTGCCATGTGCTGATAGACGGCAAGAGGGCTCCGTTGGTGGGCCGGATCTGCATGAATCTGTGCATGGCCGATGTGACTCATATTTCCGGGGCCCGGGCAGGCGGGGACGCCGTGCTGCTCGGCCGTCAGGGCGACGAGACGATCACCGCGGAGATGCTGGCTGGTTATCTTGGCACCATCCCCTACGAGGTCCTGACGTGGCCGGGGGAGACCTGGCAGCGTGTCCTCGTACAACAGGAACAGGACAGCGATGTTTGATTCCCTGCGACAGATCTTCGACGATGCGGGCGGAAGCCCGGCTCGAGGCGAGGACGATCTGCGTCTGGCCACCTGTGTGCTGCTGCTGGAGGCCGCCAACGCCGACCGGGATTTCAGCGAGCAGGAGAAGGAACGTATCCTGGCGATCATCGCCCGGCGTTTCAAGCTGGACCGGGACGGTGCGAAGGATCTGCTCGCGGAGGCCGATCGCCTGCGGACAGAAAAGGACGACCTGTATTCCTTCGCTCGCCAGGTGAACGAGCATTTCGACCGTCCCCGCAAACTCGCCATCGTCGAACTGCTGTGGGAAGTGGTCTACAGCGACCAGGTGCTAGAGGCCCACGAGGATGCCCTCATGCACAAGCTGGGTCATCTGCTGGGGATCCGGCACGACGAGTTGATGGCGCTGAAGATAAAGGTCAAGAGGCGGACCTAGGGCCTCGTGCAAAATGTCCTCGCCCTACGGGCTGCGGATTATTTGCACGAGGCCCTAGGTCCGCCTCTTGACCTTCATCTTCAACGGCCTTCAAGGGTGAGCCCCGCGTTGCGAGGGAATAGTCAAGGGAGCGGGACCTGCGTACGCGAATAATCCGCAGCCGCGTAGCGGCGAGGACATTTCGCGAACGCAGGTCCCGCTCCCGCCGCTTAAGCGAATTTCAGCACGATGTCTTTGGCCTGGACCAGGGGATAATCCTTCAGCGTGCGCTTGAAGGCGATCAGGTTGTCGATAACCCCTGTAACCGTGCCCTCGCCCCTGGCCTCGTAGTCATGGGCCACGGCGTAAGCCTCCACCCCCTTGGCCCGGGGATCGACGACCACGTCGTGCTTGTAGCCGCGCAGCTTCAGTCCCGCGGGCAGCCGGTCCAGCAGGGCGACGATCTCCTGGTCGTACTTGCGGGCGTAGGCGTGGAAATCGAAGTCCATGGACGCCGAGCGGATCCTGCGGTGCGAGGTGATCTCCAGGCCGGTGGTGCCGGTGATCCTGCGGGCCAGTTTCTTCAGCAGGGCGCTCGTTTCCCCATCCACGATCACATGGACGTCGTCGGCGCGGATGCCTACGAATTCGGCCAGCTTTTCCACCTTTCCCTCGTGGTGGATTCCTTCCTCGTAGCTGTAGAAGACGGTGGCTTTCCTGCCTGCCCCCATGATCAGTCCCGCCAGGAAGGCGCGTACGACCTTGGGCTTGCCCCGGAAAACCACCTCGTAGAAGGACGATCCGGTTTGATTCTTTTTCTGGGCCATGTCAAAGACTCCTCTACCGGAAGAACACGAAAGTCACGATGATGAACACGGGGATCAGCACGGGCATCGACCATTTCAGCAGATACCCGAAGAAGCTGGGCATGTTGATGCCGGCTTCCTCGGCGATGGATTTGACCATGAAGTTGGGAGCGTTGCCGATGTAGGTCATGGCCCCCATGAACACGGCTCCCGAGGAAATGGCCGCCAGATCCTTGACGAACTCGGGGTTGTGCAGGGTGCCGCCGGCGCTCAGCAGGGCGTGGACCTGGGACTCGGGGATGCCCAGGGCGCCGAGGGCGGAGTTGAAGAAGGTCAGGTACGTGGGTGCGTTGTCCAGGAAGCTGGACAGGGAGCCGGTGGCCCAGAAGTATCGCACCGGTCCGTGCACGGCGTTGGTCAGGCCCGCCAGGGCGCCGACGGGTCCGGCCTTCAGGATGGCCAGCGCCGGGATGATGGTCATGAAGATGCCGGCGAACAGGTAGGCGACCTCCTGGATGGGGAACCAGGAGAACTCGTTCTTCTCGCGCAGGGTCTTGGCGGTGGTTCTCAGGGAAAGCAGGCCCATGAGGATGATGATGCCGTCCTTGAGCCAGTTCTGCAGCGGTACGGCCACCGGATGGGCGCCGCCGCTGTACACCGTGACCTCGCCCAGCTTGAGGGAACCGGACATGATCACGGCCCCCATCACGCCCAGCAGGAACAGGCCGTTGTGGAGACCCTCGATCTTGACGCCGCCGCCGCCGGTATGCTCAGGCTTGTTCTCCTCGCGGCGGTACATGATGGTGTCGATGATGAAGAAGATCGCCAGGATGAGGCCCGAGGTCAGCAGCATATGGGGCAGGATGCCGGTGGTCACCCAGAAGAAGGGCACCCCGTGCAGGAAGCCCAGGAACAGCGGCGGATCGCCCAGGGGCGTCAACGAGCCGCCGATGTTGGCCACCAGGAAGATGAAGAACACGATCATGTGGACCTTGTTGCGGCGCCACTGGTTGGCGCGTAGCAGGGGTCGGATCAGTACCATGGCCGCACCGGTGGTCCCGATGAGCGAGGCCATGAAGGTGCCGATGAGCAGCAGGGCCAGGTTGACCCGTGGGGTGCCGGCCAGGGAGCCGCCCACGTAGATCCCGCCGGAGATGGTGAACAATCCCCACAGCAGGATGATGAAGGGGAAGTAGTCCAGCAGGTAGATGTGCAGGATGCCGCCGAAGGCCACCGCCGGATTCCAGATCAGGAACGGGACGGCGAACAGCAGCGCCCAGAAGGCCGAGACCTTGGGGAAATGCCGGTGCCAGAAGTGGGGGGCCACCAGGGGGAACACGGCGATGGACAGCAGGATGCCCACGAAGGGGATCGCCGTCCACAGGGGCAGCATGCCGACGGGGTCGACATGGCCGCCGTGGCCTTCTTCACCGGTTGCGGCGGCGTGGCCCTCATGGGCCTCGGTTTCGTGCTCCGCCGTCGCCGCAGTCGTATGCTCTTGTGCCACTGCCGTGGCGTTCTGCGCCTGGTGTTCCTGGGCGGCTGCCGTCGTGGGCGAGACGCCGGCTGTAAACGCCAAGGCGCACACCAGGACCAGGGCAGACAAGGACCGCGCCATCGCAAGTCTCATCGAAGGGATAGGAACCATGGGATCGCCTCCGTGCTGCAGGATCGAAATTCACCCTCCCTGACCCGTTGAACCCTAGGCCAAGGCCTTCCCGATGTCAATTCATGGTCGGTGAGGGAGCCGCTTCAACTTACCAGGCTGCGGATGACCGGCCCGGCCCCGTCGATGACCAGTTGCACCGCGATGACCGTCAAGAGCAGTCCCATGAGCTTCTCGATGATCCGCAGGCCGGTATGCCCGAGCCGGGCGAGCATGACGTCTGCGCCCATGAGGATGCCGCCCGAGAGCAGCAGGATGAGGGCCACGACGCCCATGACCAGGAAGCCTCCCCAGGGAGCGGGCGCCTGGGGGGTGAGGATCATCACCGTGGTGATGGAGCCGGGCCCGGCCAGCAGGGGGATGCCCAGGGGGGTGACGGCGGGGTCGTCCTCTTCGGGGTCGTCTTCGTGCATGATCGCATCCTCGGCGTAGGCGCGGTTGATGCCCGTGCGCCACCTGCGGGGCCGGGACTGCAGCATGTCGAGGCCGATGCCGAAGAAGATCACTCCGCCGGCGATGCGGAAGGCGTCGATGGTGATGCCGAACATGGCCAGCAGCTGGTGCCCCAGGAATGTGAACAGGCTCAGGATGAAGAAGGCCGTGATCAGGGCCTTGATCAGGGTTCGACGTTTGCGCCCGGGATCCATGTCGGCGGTCAACCCGCTGAAGAAGGGGATGCCCCCCAGCGGATCGATGACCGCGAACAGGGACGACAGGGACAGCAGCATGAAGGCGGTGACGCTCATGAGCCCAACCTCTCTCCGGTCGAAGATGGCGACGGACGGCCCAATTATGATCACGGCCGTGGAAAATGCCAGCAAATCCCGTTGACGCGCGGTGGATCCTTTTCCATGATCGAACGCAGAGCCCCAACCGGAGAATCGCATGCTCCACGGTTTCATGAACAACCCCGCCCTGGTGGTCTCGGTGGCCCTGGCCGCGGGGGTCGTCGCCCAGACCCTCGCCCGGCACCTGCGCGTGCCGGGCATCGTGCTGTTGCTGACTGTGGGCGTGATACTGGGACCGGATCTACTGGGGGTGGTGGAACCGGCTGTGCTGGGGCCGGCCCTGGATGCCCTGATCGGGTTCGCCGTGGCGGTGATCCTCTTCGACGGCGGCTTGAATCTCAACCTCAAGCGCATGCGCGGTCAGAGCGGCGTCATCCAGCGCCTGCTGAGCGTGGGCGTGTTGATCACCGTGCTGGGCGCCGCCCTGGCCGCACGGGTCTTCCTGGGCTGGGCCTGGACGCCGGCCCTGCTGTTCGGGACCCTTGTCATCGTCACCGGACCCACGGTGGTCACGCCCCTGTTGCGGCGGATCAAGGTGCGGCACACCCTGGAGACGATCCTTGAGAGCGAGGGCGTGCTCATCGACGCCCTGGGCGCCGTGATCGCGGTGGTGGCCCTGGAAATCGTGCTG
>CAYPVD010000007.1:35884-37202 GCA_964414055.1 uncultured Fibrobacteraceae bacterium | reverse complement strand
GTGGATCCCGTCGGCGCGCAAGGCGGTCAGGGTGCGCTGGGCCGCCCCTGCGGCGTGCATCAGGATGCTCTCGGTGATCTCCAGTTCCAGCCAGGCGGGGACCAGGACCGTTTCGGTGAGGGTGCGCCGGATCAGGTCGATCAGCCCCGGTTCCATGAACTGGCGGCCCGACAGGTTGACCGCCACCCTCAGGGGCTGTTTTCCCTGGCGCTGCCATCGGGCGGCCTGGGCGCAGGCCTCGCGCAGCACCCACGCGCCGATGGGATGAATCAGCCCCGTGTCCTCGGCCAGGGGGATGAAGTGGGCGGGGCTGACCTCCCCCAGCTCCGGAGAATGCCAACGCAGCAGGACCTCCACCCCCACCAGCTCCCGCGAGCGCAGGGAATACTGGGGCTGCCAGGCCAGGGAGAATTCCCCCTGTTCCAGGGCCCGCCGCAGACCCGCTTCCAGCCGTGTGCGCTGCTGGATGCGGCGGTTCATCTCCTCGCTGTAGAACTGGAAGCGGTTGCGCCCCTCGGCCTTGGCCGCGTACATGGCCAGATCGGCGTGTTTGAGGAGGGTCTGCACATCCTGACCGTCGTCCGGGTACACGGCCACGCCGATGCTGGTGCTAGCGAAGATCTCCTGCCCCTGCACGTTGAAGGGCCGGCTCATGGCCTCGGTGATCTTGCGCGCCACCGTGAGCAGTTCTCCGTCACGGCTTATCCGGGGCAGCAGCAGGACGAACTCGTCGCCGCCCAGGCGGCTGAGGATGTCCCCCTTGCGCGTGCAGTCGCTCAGACGCGTACCGATGGCCTGCAGCAGACCGTCGCCCAGGTCGTGCCCGTGGGCGTCGTTGACGTCCTTGAAGTTGTCCAGGTCGCAGAACAGCAGCGCCGAACCGTAGCCCCCGCGGCGGGCGTTGGCCACGGTCCGCTCCAGCTGTTCCAGGAAGAAGGTCCGGTTGGGCAGGCCGGTCAGGGGGTCGTAGTAGGCCAGCTGCCGGATCTCCTCCTCGTTGCGCTTGCCGGCGGTGATGTCGGTAACCGTGGCGATGAAGCCCTCCAGGTTTTCCCGGCGGTCGGTGACCGGCTCGGCCTGGACCAGGACCCAGCAGGTGCCTCCCTGGGGCCTCTTGATGCGGCACTCGGCCTGGAAGACGCCCCCGCGGGTCATGGACGCCTGCCACCGGGCAGCCATCTGCTCGCGGTCGTGGGGATGGATGGCCTCGTACCAGGGTCGGCCCAGGGTCTGCATGGGGGTCAGGCCGGTCAGCTCGCGCCATCTGCGGTTGACGTGATGGCAACGGCCGCGCTCGTCCAGGCGCATGATACCCACG
>CAYPVD010000007.1:0-35874 GCA_964414055.1 uncultured Fibrobacteraceae bacterium | reverse complement strand
CGGGCGAGGCGTCCGCCATGACCTCGTAGCGGTGTTCGCTCTCGCGCAGGGCACGCTGGGTGAAACGGGTCAGGGTGTGGTCGTGGACGACGGTGATCACCAGGCCCAGGGGACGCAGGAGGATGTCCTGCAGGGCCACGACCCGCGACGTGCCGTCCCGCACGCCTACTTCCAGATCCACGTCGCGCGGGGTATCCGCATCCAGGCCCGCGTACTCGCCGTAGGCCTTGTTGGCGTACAGCACCGCACCGCCTTCCAGGGCGCGCACCGTCACTGCGAAGGGCAGGTCCTCCAGGACGGCGCGGGTGGCTTCCGGCAGCTGGGGACCCGGGCCATTGATCGGATGCGCCTGGGCGGGACCTTCGTCACGGTAGCGGCGGTCGGGGGTCAAGGTAGACGGCCTCCTCGATGCAATCGGATCTGCGTTGTGCGAAGGAAGCATAGCACAGAACCGGGCCGCGGACCCGGCCTGAAATGGCGGGCTACCGCAGGTAGGAGGCGCAGTTCACGTCGATGACCGCTCCGGTCAGGGCGTCGGCGCGACCCGAGACGGCCAGCCGGACCACCTCGGCGATCTCCTCCGGCGTGGCCGTACGATGCAGGGGACTCTGGGCACGGATGGCCTCGCCCTCGGGACCGTCGAGATACGGCCGGGTCATGTCCGATTCCACCCAGCCGGGCGCCACCGCGACCACGTGGATGCCCCGGGGCGCCAGGGCCAGGGCCAGGGACTGGCTCAGGGAATTGAGACCCGCCTTGGCGGCGCCATAGGCCGGCGCCTCGGGCTCGCCGCGGAAAGCCCCGCGGCTGCTGATGTTGACGATGTGGCCACCGCGGAGCATGAGCCGTGCTGCGCCGTGACAGATCGCCGCGGGAGCGACCAGATTCACCTGCATGGTACGGTTCCAGGCAGTCAGCCATTCTTCGGGTTCGGTATCCAGGGGGGCGTGTCGCTCGTAGATGCCGGCGTTGTTGACCACGATGTCCAGGCCGCCCAACGCTTCGGCGGCACGCTGCGGCAAGGCCGCGGCGGCGGCGGGATCTTCCAGGTCCGCAGCCAGCGCGACATGCCTGCGGCCGGGCAGGGAAGCCCTCAGTTGCTCGGCCGTCGCGGCGGCCTGGCGATAGTGGATGGCGACGGTCGCGCCATCGGCGGCCAGCAGCCGGACGATGGCCGCACCGATGCCCCGGCTCCCGCCGGTGACCAGCGCTTTCTTCCCCCCCAGGACCTGCTCCCGCTGTGCCATCGCGCAACCTCCGTTCGCCGCGGATTCCGGCAGGACATGCGGATCGCCGGTCCGGCCTACAGGCGCTTGGGTCCGACCTCCGCCACCCCGGGGGGACAACCGTCGGCGTAGAGCTTGAAGTTCTCGATGAAGCGGGCGGCCAGACCGTCGTAGCGCTTCCAGTACTCGTCCTTGTCGCCCCAGGTGTTCTCCGGCACGAGCACATCGTCCGGCACGCCCTTGCAGGTCAACGGCACCTCGAAGCCGAACAGCTTGTCCCGGCGGAACTCGCCCTTGTCCAGCTCACCCTCGAGGGCGGCGTTGAGCAGCGCCCGCGTATGGTGGATGGAGATCCGCTTGCCGATGCCGAAGGGACCGCCCGTCCAGCCGGTGTTGACCAGCCAGCAGCGCGACTGGTGCTTTTCCATCTTCTGCTTCAGCATGTTGGCGTACACGTACGGGTGGTGCACCATGAACGGGGCGCCGAAGCAGGCGCTGAACGTGATCTGGGGCTCGATGCCCAGACCGATCTCGGTGCCGGCTATCTTCGAGGTATAACCGCTGATGAAATGATACAGGGCCTGGTCCGGAGTCAGCCGCGAGATGGGCGGCAGGACGCCGGAAGCATCGCAGGTCAGCAGCAGGATGTTGGCCGGGGCGACATCCGCCCGCCCGTCCTTCTTCACCCCGGGCACGAAGTCCAGGGGATAGCTGCAGCGTGTGTTCTCGGTGTTGATGTCGTCGTCCAGGTCCAACTTCCTGGAGACCGGATCGAAGACCACGTTCTCCAGGATGGTGCCGAAGCGCCGGGTCGTCGCGTAGATCTGCGGCTCGTGCTCGGGACTGAGGCGAATAACCTTGGCGTAACACCCGCCCTCGATGTTGAAGATGCCGCTGTCGGTCCAGCCGTGCTCGTCGTCGCCGATGAGCTGGCGCCGCGGATCTGCAGACAACGTCGTCTTGCCCGTGCCGGACAGCCCGAAGAAAAGGGCCGCGTCCCCGCTCTCCTCGCCGTAGTTGGCCGAGCAGTGCATGGACAGGACGCCGCGCTTGGGCAGCAGGTAGTTCATCACGGTGAAGATCGATTTCTTGATCTCGCCGCCGTAGCTCGACCCGGCGATCAGGGCCAGGCGTTCGGCGAAGTTGATGATGATCGCCGTCTCGCTGCGCGTGCCGTCGACGATGGGATCGGCCTTGAAGGCCGGCAGGGCGATGACGGTGAAGTCCGGGATGAAGGTCCGGTACTCCTCCTGGGTCTGGGGCAGAAGGAGCATGTTGCGGGCGAACTGGCTCTGCCAGGCGTCCTCTGTGATCACGCGGACGGCCAGGCGATAGTCCTTGTCGTGACCGGCGTAGCAGTCCTGGACGAAGACCTCCTCGCCCTGCAGGTAGGACTGCATGCGGGTCAACAGGCTGGCGAACTTCTCCGACGAGATGGGACGGTTGTACTCGCCCCACCAGACGCTGTCGGCGGTCTCGTGCTCGTGCACGACGAACTTGTCGTTGGCGGCCCGGGCGCTCCACTTGCCGGTGTTGACCAGCATCGGCCCCCCGTTGACGATGCTGCCCTCGCCGCGGAAGACGAATTCCTCGTACAGGGCCTCGGCCGGCAGGTTCCAGTAGACCCGCTTGAGGTGTTTCAAACCGTGGTTTTCCACGCCGTAGTCGGCCTTCAGCTCCGCAGCCTGGGGCTGGGCGGGCGATTTGATCTTCAGGTATTTCGGCATCCTCGCGCCCTCCTAGTTCCAGTCCCGTACCAGCTTGCGGTCGCCGATATAGAGTTCGTTGGGCGAGTTCGGATCCAGCGCCCACTTCATGCGTTCGATTCCCTCGGTGATGTCCTTGACCGCGCCGCAGTAGCTCAGCCGCAGATAGCCCTCCATGCCGAACTCCACCCCGGGCACGGTGACGACCTGGACCTTGTCGAGCAGGAACCGCGACAGCTTGGTCGAGTCCTTCTCGTAGCAGCTGAAGTCGCAGAAGCAGTAGAACGTGCCGTCGGGCCGGTCGACCTTGACCCCGTCGAAGCTCTCCAGCAGGTTCAGCATGATGTCGCGGTTGTTCTGCAGCTGCACGCGCAGGTTCTCGACTCCCGACTGGACGCCGTTGATGGCCGCCACCGCCGCCTTCTGGAGCAGGCCGGCCGGGCCGCTCGTCTGGTGCGACTGGATGTTGACCATGACCTCGATCAACTCCGGGCTGGCCACGGCCCAGCCGATGCGGAAACCGGTCATGGCGTAGCCCTTGGACACGCCGTTGACGAGGATCAGCTTGGACTTGTCTCCCAGATCCTTGGCGTAGTCGTAGCAGTTCGCCGTCTTCTTGCCGTCGAAGACCAGGCGATGGTAGATGTCGTCCATGATCAGGTAGAGGCCTTCCTTCTCGCAGAACTCCACGATTTCCTTGATGAAGGACTCCGGGTACAGCTTGCCCGACGGGTTGTTGGGGCTGTTGATGAGGACGGCCTTGGTGTACGAACCGACATGTCTGGTGATGTCCTCCATGGTCGGGATGCAGGTTCCGTCCTCGGGAACGACCGGCACGGGAACGGCGCCGCAGAGCTTGGCCATCTCCGGGTAGCTGACCCAGTAGGGGGCGGGAAAGATGAGCTCGTCCTGGGGATCGAGAATGGCCTGCAACGCCACCATGAGAGACTGCTTGGCTCCGCTGCTGGCCATGACGTGCTTCGGCGTCACCTTGCGTCCATAGTGTTCCTCGGTGTAACGGATGATGGCCGCCTTCATGGCGGGGGTGCCGTCGGCCGGGGTGTAGCGGATCTCGCCGCTGTTGAGCAGGCCCGCAGCGGCCACGATGGCATCCAGGGGCGCCTTGCTCTTGGGCTCTCCACCCCCGAGGTGGATCACCGGGTCGCCCTTGGCACGCAGGATGGCGGCCTGCTCGTTAAGCTTCAGGGTGGCCGACTCGCCGATGGTCCGGGCTATCTGGCTGATACTCATTGCATTACCCCTCAAGGACGAGGTTCTTGGAGAGCCGATCCCGGTTCCCGCAGGATCGGGGGCTGAGGCAAGGTGGTCTTAGGCCGGAAATATAAGTGATGACCAACGGCAAAGCCAAGCATTTCAAGCGCTACCGGCAGCATGCCGCAATGCGACGGCGGCCCCGGAAAAATCCGGGGCTGCCGGGGGCTGAAGCCGTTGTATCCAACCGTTATTTTACAAGAATCATCTTGTGTTGCACCACTCCTTCGGGAGTGATCAGCCGGGCGAAGTAGATACCGCTACTCACCTGACGCCCATGGCTGTCGGTCCCATCCCAGATGACGCTCTGCCGACCCGCGGGCGCTTCGCCGTCGGCCAGGGTATTCACCAGGCGTCCCTGCACATCATACACACCGAGGGTGACCTTGCCCGCCTCAGGCAGATTGAAGCTCACCTTGGTCAGGGGGTTGAACGGGTTGGGGTAGTTGTCGAGGGTCGCCCGGGCGGCGGGAGCCCGGGTCACGGGCGACATGCTGTTGCGCAGGCCCCAGATCTCGATGTCGTCGATGTTCCAGCCGCAGTACTGCCAGCTGCCGTCGGTCTCCCCCATGATCCAAACCAGGTAGACCTTCTCCTGGTCGTCGGCCACCGCACTGATGTCGTATTCCACCTGGGTCCAGGCTCCGTCGTTGATCTCCGCGCCGTTGGTCCAGATGGTGGTGATGTTCACGCTGTCGTTGCTGACGGCGAAGGAAGCGTGGTCGTAGGCAGGCTGCTCGACTCCCAACCAGCGCCGGAAACGGACGGTCACGCCGGAGAGTCCCCGGCAATCGATGGGTGCCGAAAACAGACGGCGCGGCAGTATATTGTTCTCGTAGTCGCCGGCAAGGTTGTACCCCAGCACGTTGCTGCCGGTGTAGCCGCTGACCGGATCGGGGTCGCCGTGGTCGCCGCCGCCACCCTGGGGAACGCCGAAGGCCCAGCCCAGGTCCATGGCCCAGCCGGGATCCGTATCCAGGGGGAAGGAATAGACGAGCTCGGGCACGCCCACCTGCAGGCTGACCGGGCGCGTCGTGTCGCCCGCACCGTCGGTCAGGTTCACGAAGCTGATGACTCCCTCGTAGCTTCCGGTCCCCAATGATCCGGCCGTACCGCCGATGGTCACCGTCACGTCGGTGGTGGCGCCGGGGGCCAGGGTTCCGGTGCCGCCGGTCACGAGCGCCCAGGAAACGTCGCTCGTGACCTGGAAAACGATATCCGCCGTTCCTGCATTCTCGAGGGTATAAACCTTGCTGTCGGGCGTGAAAGGACCGCCCTCGTCGCCCGCGGACGAGAGTCCGGACTGGGGCGACACCTGGAACGGCAGGGCGTTGGGATCGAAGGTGTCGATGCCCATAGGGGCCGTGCCCAGGGGATCAAGCCACTGGGCCACGTTGGGCCAGGTCACCGAGAACCTCCCGTACCAGTCGGACAGGTCGTTGTCGCAAGCCGCGTAACCGCCGTGCAACTGGCCGACGATGCGGTGGTCGGGGTTGAACAGGGGCGATCCCGAGGAACCCGGCTCGGTCGTCCCAACGTCCCAGTCGGTGATGCGGATATGTGTCCCATCGCCCGGCGTCGCCTCTTCGAGGTACGTGGTCGTGCTGGTGGGATCGTACTCGAAGCTGATGCTCTTCTCGTCGGTATTGGGATGGTGGATGGCCGTGGCCGAGGCGGGATCGTCGCTGCCGCGATACCAGCCGGCGTAGGCCACGCTCCAGGCGGGGTCCGGTGGATCGTTCAGTTCCACCAGACAGAAATCGGAAGTGCTCGAGGTGGCCAGGAAGGTCGCCCCGGACTGGTTGTCCGCCAGGCTTCCCCCGCCCTGCTGACCGCATGTGGGACTCTCGAAGTTCCAGTACACCACCATGGTCGAGGCGTTGCCGGAGTTGATGCCGCAATGGTTGGCGGTCAGGAAATAAGGGGTCTGATCCTCGGCCGTGTTGTTGATCATGGCGCCCGTGCAGGTCCAGTATCCCTCAAGGGTATAGACGGCCACCGTGGCGATCTCCGCCCGCCAGGGATCCCCCTCGGGGCAGACCACGTCCACGTTGCAGGTTCCCGCCTTGTCCGTCAGATCCTCCCCGAAGTAGCGATAGCCCTTGTTGACCGACTCGAGCACCAGCTCGTAGTCCCCCAGGGCCCTGCGCGGCAACAGCAACTCGATCATCAGGTCATCGGTCAGGACCAAGGGGGTCCACAGCTGGCCATGGGCCTCGTTGTTGCGCTCGGTGAAGGTCCAGTATTCCCGTCCGTCGTCCGGGGAAGTCATGTCCGCCGGATAAACGGTCAGCCGCCCCCCCTTGGGCAGGCGATAGCGGGAAAACCCGAGGTTGATGGACAACGCCCCGGGCGCGGTGATCCGCTGGCGCCACAGGACCCAGTCCTCGTCGACATCCTGCCAGGTTCCACTGCCTGCGGGTGTCAGGGCGACATCCTCGGGCACGGCAAAGTGGGGCGGCAGGCCCTGGGCTTCCAGATCCTTTTCCGCCGCCAGTTCCGCCGCGATATCAACCGGAGCGACCTTGAGCACCTGCACGGCATCCGGCGTCAGATCCAGGGCCAGGGCAACCGGCCCCTCCAGGCGGGAAGGGATGAATCCGCCGGGTGCGGCAATCGCTCCCCCGACCAGAAAGACCATCATCAGGACCAGAATCCCAAGATTCCTCGAACTGCATGAGCCACTGAACATTGTTAACTCCCCCACGCATGGATGGACGATTTCCCACGCTGCAGCAACGCAGTTCCTGCAACCTTATCCTGCTATTGTACCCCAAAACGGGTGGGAAACCAAGGATTTTGATTATTAATCCTGTATTATTATACATATCGAAAGATCATGAAAGGCCATATATGGTGGCCAGGTCAGGATAATCATTAGCGGGGATCCTCCAATTTTGATGGAAGATCACCCGCCAACGTGCTTCAGGTGCAGGATCAGAAACCGGCCGTGGCGGTTTTCTGCTTGCCCTGAGGACCCTGGGCGACGGCCCAGGCCTCGGTCTGGATCTGGGGGAAGCTGCGTCCCTTGTCCCGCATGGCCATGACCCGGTACATGGAATACCCGTAGTGGTCGGAGATGAACTTCAGGTTGGCCATGTTGAGGATGTCCCGGTCGGTCAACGGCGCGGTCTTCCACGCCGCGGGCTGATCGTCGGGGAACTTGTCGAGGATGGGCTGGTAGACGCTGCTGGGCACGAAACCCCTGACTTCCATGCGGAACAGATCACTGCCCAGACCGTACTGCTGCAGAATCTCCTGCCATTTCTGGCCGTCATACCTCTTCTCGGCCACGACCACCGGATCGACCCCGGCCTTCATGGCCACCATGTAGGCCACCGGTAATTCATCCGTGCGCGGCAGGTAGGAAGCGACTTCCTCCACCTGGGCCGCATCGGCCTTGAAGTACTCGCTCACGGCCTGGGTGTATCCCTTGAGATCCGGAAGCGCCCCCTGGACCGAGGCCGCAGCCAACAACACGGTTATCAAGACCAGCACCTGGATTTTCTTCTGCATGACCATCTCCTTTTTTGCTCCTGGAAAGCGAATACCATGCCAAGGAGATGATCGGCGGCCTTTCGGGAAACTTGATGCCAATTAGACGTCATCCACCGGATCCAGGCGGGTGCCGGCCCCTGTTGTCCCCGGTCGAGCCGGGGGGACGAAACGATTCTTCCGGTTGCTGTTTCGTGCATTTTGCACGCCGTCGGGGGAGATGGCTGTCGCTGATGCACAGGCAGCCGGCGACACGAAGTCGCCGGCTGCCGACCGGAATACTCTCCTCGGGATCAGCCGTTGAGGGTCTTGATCTTGTTCAACGCCGACCCCGCCTTGAACCAGGAGATCTGCTCCTCGGTCATGGTGTGAGCCACCGGGAAGGTGTCGGTGCTCCCATCCCCGTGGGTCAGGGTCACGGACAGGTCCCGACCGGGGGCCAGATCCGCCAAACCTCTGATGTCGAAGCGGTCGTCCTCCTGGACCTTGTCGTAGTCCGCAGGATCCACGAAAGTCAGCGGCAGGATGCCCTGCTTCTTCAGGTTGGTCTCGTGGATCCGCGCGAAGCTGCGCACGATGACCGCCGCACAACCCAGATGGCGCGGCTCCATGGCCGCGTGTTCGCGCGAGGAGCCCTCGCCGTAGTTCTCGTCGCCGACGATGACCCAGCGCTTGCCCGCGGCCTTGTAGGCCCGGGCGGTGGCGGGCACCTCGCCGTACTCCCCGGTGAGCTGGTTCTTGACCTTGTTGGTCTCTCCGTTGAAGGCGTTGACCGCCCCGATGAGCATGTTGTTGCTGATGTTGTCCAGATGGCCGCGATACTTGAGCCAAGGGCCGGCCATGGAGATGTGGTCGGTTGTGCACTTGCCCAGGGCCTTGATCAGCAGCGGCAGATCCACGAAGTCCTTGCCGTCCCAGGGACTGAACGGTTCCAACAGGGCCAACCGCTCGCTGTCGGGCGAAACCACGACCTCGACGCCCGAGCGGTCCGCCGGCGGCGCCTGGTACCCGCCCTGGGGCCGCACGAAACCGTCGGCGGGGATCTGGTCCGCCGGGGCCGGCGCCTCCAGCCGCACCTCCTCGCCCTTCTCGTTGGTCAGGGTGTCGGTCATGGGATTCCAGTCCAGACGACCGCTCAGACCGTAGGCCATCACCGTCTCGGGACTGCCGATGAAGGCGTGGGTGTTGGGGTTGCCGTCGGCCCGCTTCTTGAAGTTGCGGTTGAAGCTGGTGACGATGGAGTTGACCGCGTCCGGTTCGATGTCGTCCCGCTGCCACTGGCCGATGCAGGGCCCGCAGGCGTTGGTCAGCACCGTGGCGCCGAGTTCCTCCAGCACCGCCAGCTGGCCGTCGCGCTTGATGGTCTCGTAGATGTTGTCCGAACCGGGGCTGATCCACAGCTTGGCCTTCATCTTCAGTCCCTTGGCCAGGGCCTGGCGGGCGACATCCGTGGCCCGGCAGATGTCCTCGTAGCTGCTGTTGGTGCAGCTGCCGATGAGCGCCGCGGTCAGCTCCCGGGGATAGCCCTCCTTCTCGCAGTCCTCGGCCATGCGGCCCACCGGATGGGCGATGTCGGGGCTGTGCGGGCCCACCAGGTGAGGCTCGAGGGTGGACAGGTCGATCTCGATGATCTGGTCGTAATACGCCGCGGGATCGGCCGCCACCTCGGCGTCGGCGGTCAGCAGGTCACCGTTGGCGTCGGCCAGGTCGGCCAGATCGGCCCGCGCCGTGGCCCGCAGGTACTCCGCCATGTTGGCGTCGTAGGGGAAGATGCTGGTGGTGGCCCCCAGCTCGGCTCCCATGTTGGTGATGGTGGCCTTGCCCGTGCAGCTCAGGGCGTCGGCGCCGGGTCCGAAGTACTCGACGATGGCGTTGGTGCCGCCCTTGACGGTCAGGATGCCCAGCAGCTTGAGAATCACGTCCTTGGGCGCGGTCCAACCGTTGAGCGCGCCGGTCAGCTTCACCCCGATGAGCTTCGGGTGCTTCACCTCCCAATTCATGCCCACCATGACGTCCACGGCGTCGGCCCCACCCACGCCGCAGGCGATCATGCCCAGGCCGCCGCCGTTGGGCGTGTGGCTGTCGGTGCCGATAATCAGCCCGCCGGGAAACGCGTAGTTCTCCAGGACGATCTGGTGGATGATGCCCGAGCCGGGCTTCCAGAAGCCCATGTTGTAGCGGGCCGCGGCCGAGCTCAGGAAATCATAGACTTCCTTGTTCACGTCCAGGGCGTGCAGCTTGTCGTACTCGGCCCCCTTGCGGGCCAGCAACAGGTGGTCGCAATGGACGGTCGTCGGCACGGCGGCCTCGTCGCGCCCGGCCTGCATGAACTGCAGGATGGCCATCTGGGCCGTCGCATCCTGCATGGCCACCCGGTCGGGGTTCAAAGCCAGAGTGGCCTCGCCGCGGGCGAATTCCTGGTGATCGGGATCGGCAAGGTGGCCGAACAGGACCTTTTCGGCCAGTGTCAGGGGCCGTCCCAAGCGCTTGCGCACCACCGCCAGCTTGTCGCGGGAGCGTCCGTAAACCTGTTCCACCATTTCCCTTGTCGTCTCGATGGCCATGATCATGTCCTCCTTATTTTCCCGGCGAACCGCTGGTTACCACTTCCTCGGCGCCAATATAAGCAATGGCCGGGTTCATTTCCGCCTTTTTCCCCGCCGCAGACACCGCCGCAAACCCGGGTTGACCGGACACCAGGGGAAAACCTATTGTTGGGGATCACTGACCGGACCGTTCGTCTTTAATCCCGCTGGAGCGATATCCCATGGACCTCTCCCTTTCCCAGATCGATCCCGCCATCCGGGACAAGGCCGCCCGGCGCTGCCGGGAACGCGGCATCATCATCCCCACCCTGGCGCAGATGAAGGACCCCTCCCTGATCCCCGCCGACATCCGGGCCAGGCTCAAGGACGTGGGGCTGTGGGACATCGATCCGCTGAACCTGTTCCGCATCACCTGGAAGAACGATCCGGAAACCGGCCTCTTCAATCAGGGCAACTGGATCGAGTTCCCCTCCGAGCTGACCGGCGTGCCGGCGCGCATCATCGGCCTGGTGGGCAAGTGGTTCCCCACCGGGGCCCACAAGGTGGGCGCCGCGTTCGGTTGCCTGGTGCCGCGCCTGGTCACGGGACAGTTCGATCCCGAGACCAACCTGGCCGTCTGGCCCAGCACGGGCAACTACTGCCGCGGCGGGGCCTTCGACTCCAAGCTGCTCGCCTGCCACTCGGTGGCCATCCTGCCGGAGGAGATGAGCCGCGAGCGGTTCGAATGGCTCAAGGGCGTGGCCACCGAGGTCATCGCCACCCCCGGCTGCGAATCCAACGTCAAGGAGATCTACGACAAGTGCTGGGAGCTGCGCGCCACCCGTCCCGAGTGCGTCATCTTCAACCAGTTCGACGAGTTCGGCAACTCCATCTGGCACTACCACGTGACCGGATCGATGATCCAGGAGATCTTCGAGCAGCTCGACGGCGACCGCAAGCGCCTGGGCGCCTACGTCTCGGCCACCGGCTCGGGCGGGACCATCGCCGCCGGCGACTACCTCAAGACCCTGCACCCGAACATGATCACCACCGCGGCCGAGGCCCTGCAGTGCCCCACGTTGTACGCCTTCGGCTTCGGCGGCCACCGCATCGAGGGCATCGGGGACAAGCACGTGCCCTGGATCCACAACGTGCGCAATACGGACATGGTCTGCGCGGTGGACGACCAGCAGTGCATGGATCTGCTGCGGCTGTTCAACGAGGAGGTCGGGTTGGCCACCTTGCACGACGAGGGCCTCGCCGAGGAGCTCACCGGGCAGCTGCCCTTGCTGGGCATCTCCAGCATCGCCAACCTGGTCGCGTCCATCAAGACCGCCCGCTACTACGAGATGACCGGCGACGACGTGATCGTCACCTCTTTGACCGACTCGGCCGAGATGTACCATTCACGTCTGAGCGACCTCAACGCCGAGGCCGGCCCCTACCGGCGGGACGACGCCCTGCGCCATCACGCCCGCTGGATCGAGGGCATCACCACCGACCACATGCGGGAACTGGGCTACGCCGACCGCAAGGAGCTGCACAACTTCAAGTACTTCACGTGGGTGGAGCAACAGGGGCGCGACGTCGAGGAGCTGCGCCGGCTCTGGGATCCCGACTTCTGGACCGAGGTCTTCGCCTCGGCCGAGCACTGGGATCCGCGCATCGAGGAGTTCAACGCCCTGGTCCGGGGCGGCTGACCGCCCGACATAATCCGAGGACGGGCATCATCCGCCTCAGCGCAGGCGGGAGATGCTCGTCTGCAGCGTCACGTCCCCGGCCTCCAGACGCAGGATATACAGGCCCGCGGCCACCGGGCGCCCCTGGTCGTCCGTGCCGTTCCAGGCCAGTTCATTGGGCCCGGCCACTCCTTCCAGAGATCCGAAATCCCGCACCACACGTCCGCGCACATCCAGGATCCGGGCCCGGACGGGGCCGGCCTCCGGCAGGACATAGCCGATCACGGCGAAATCCACGAAGGGGTTGGGCACCGGCACCGCGATCTCCGGCTCCGCCGGCAGGATCTCCAGGGTGACCGTCCGCGTCGCATCCCCCAGGCCGTTGCTCAGGTTGGCGAAGGACAATTCCGCCAGGTGGATTCCCACCGGCAGATCGGAGGCTCCGGCCCCCAGGGTGATGGCGATCTCCTGTTCCCCGCCCGGCGACAACGAGCCCCGGTTCGGAGCGGCCAGCAGCCAGCTTTGATCGGAAACCACCTGGAAATCGAGAGCGGCGCCCCCGACGTTGCGCAGCAGGTAGCTGGCGGTCGTATGGGAGAGATCACCCCCCGCCAAGGCGGTCAAGGACAGGTCGGTCTCGGGCGTGACCGTCAGCTCGGACCGGACCGGATCCAGCAGATCCAGGTTCACCACGCCGGTACCGGCAGGATCCAGCCAATCCTTCAGGCGGCTGTCCGGCGTCCCGCCCCCTTCCCAAGAGGTGAACAGGCGGCCGTACCAGTCGGACAGGTCGTTGCCGCAGGCCGCATAACCTCCGTGAAGCTGGCCTATGATGTGGTGATTCGGATCGAAAAGGGGGCTGCCCGAGGAACCCGGCTCGGTGGTGCCCAGATCCCAGTCGGTAATCCGCAGATGGGTTCCGTCGCCGGGGACGTCGTTCTGCAGATAGGTGGTCACCGTGAGGGGGTCGTTCTCGAAGCTGATGCTCTTCTCGTCGGTGCTGGGCTGATGGATCGTGACGGCCGCCTCGGGTGCCCGATCCTGCCGGTCCCAGCCCGCCAGGGTGCACCCGAATCCCGGGTCCAGGGGGTCGTCCAGCTCGATGAGGGTGAAATCCGACACCTGGTAGGTGGCGCGGAATATGGCGCCGGTGGAGAAATCCTCCAGCAGGCCTCCCCCGTGCTGCCCACAGACGGGACTCTGATAGTTCCAATACACGACCACGGTGTTGGCGTACTGATCCATGCTGTTGTTGCAATGATAGGCCGTCAGGAACAGGGGGGCGCCGTCGAGCCGGGTGTTGTTGATCAGGGAACCGGTGCACTTCCAGACCCCGTCGATGGTATAGACGCCCACCGCGTTGATTTCTTCCCGCCAGTCGTCGCCTTCGGGACAGACCACGTCGATGTTGCACGAACCGGATTTGGCTCCCACCTGCTCGCCGAAAAACCGGTAGCCGCGGTTGACGGCCGCCAGCTGCAAGCGGGGACTCGCCGCACCCGTGGGCACGCTCAACTCGATGATGACATCGTCGGCCAGAACCACGGGAGTCCACAGCTGACCCAGGATATCCTGGTCCCCATCCCCGAAGGCACGGATTCCGCGCGGATCGTCCGGCCCCTGCAGATCGGTGGGGTAGATGCTGAGCTGCCCGCGGGAAGGCAGATCGAAAACGGTGAAGCCGAAGTTCACCGAGAGGGCCCCTGGCGCCACGATGCGCAGGCGCCAGACCCGGTGCAGCGGCGTGGGCTCTTCCCAGCGGCCGTTTTCCGCACAGGTCGCGGCCACCTGCTGGGCCAAGGCGAAACGGTAGGGCGAGTCCGGCCGGTCGCCGCGGGCGTCGGCGGCCGACAAGCCAGCCGCATCGATGGGCTCGGTCCGCAGCACGGGCACCACGTTCACGGGATCCAGCTGATAGTCGAGGACCGCCGGCAGGCCCTTCGCCATGACGGTCACGGCCAGCACGGCCAGCAGCATCAGCGACAGGAAGGTGGATTTCAGCAACAGGTCAAGATGCCGGTGTTTCATCAGGAATCCTTTGGATGTTTGTCGCCTCGTTACCGCCATGGTCCTGAACGGCGTCCACGGCGTTCCAGGCTATGGTCCAGCCCAGGATCACCTGGGAAAGATAGTGCTTGCGGTCATTCATGCGCGACCAGCCCGTCAGAGCAGATCCGACGTAGGCGAACCGTCGTCCCAGGGGCAATCGCCACGTGCGTGCGAGGTTCAACCAGGGGATCGCCGCCATGAAGGTGTGCCCCGAGGCCGAGTGGGCGGCGCTCAGGGGATGCCAGCGCGGATCGGCCGCCGCCGCCGAAGGCCGGTCCGCCCCCAGCCCCCGCTGCACGGCCCACAGCGTGGGCAGGCCCACGACCATGGCCTCGAAATTCCGGCGTCCCCAGCGGCTGAAACCGCCGGAGCGCCACCAGGCGTCGATGCATGCGACCAGTAACCAGTTGAGGAACCAGAAACGCTCCCCCGAGAATCTTATCACGGCCGAGACGTTGTCTCCGCCGGAGCTGCGTGTGCCGCCTCCGACCCGCTCATCAACCAGCCGGTCGAGCCCCGAGTAGGCCAGCGCACCGGCGGCGGCCACGGCTCCCAGCAGTCGCAGCAACGAGCGGCGCCCGTAGTTGCGCCGCCACTGCTCCCCTGTGCCCTTGAGCAGGGGCCGGGCCCGTCCGCGCCCGACCCTGACCCCGGGCATGACCAGCAGCCCGCAGATCACCGACAATCCCAGGGCTACCCACATACCATGCCCCCGGGATCGAGGACGCAGGTCCGGATCACGACAGGTACCCGTCCACGAGCGAGGCCGCCCGCTCGCCGATGGCCGGCGCGCTGGTCAATCCGGGGGAATCGATGCCCACCAGGTTGACCATACCCTCCCAGGGTTCCCGGTCTTCCCTGACGATGACGAAATCCCGGAAGCCGTGGGCGCAGAGCTTGGGCCTGATGCCGCTCATCTCCGGGGTCAGGTCGTCCGGCTCGAGCCACGGCAGGAACTCCCGCGCACCGCAATAGAACATCCCGGCGCGCCCGGGATCGACCCGGTAGTCCAGATCCTCGTCAAGGCTGCAGCCATCGGATCCGGGTCGGGGATCCGGGTCCAGCACCTCGAAGTCCGGTCCCAGGCGCATCCTGCCGCCCAAATCGAGGCAGACGTGCACCCCCAGGGTCGAGCCGTCGGCCGGAGGGATGGGATAGACGAGGTGCTTCACCCGGCCGCTGTGGCGGGGATCCACGGTGAAGTAGTTGCCCCGGGACAGATGCAGGTTCCAGTCCCGTCGGCCGGGATCGATGCCGGCCATGGCCGCCACCCTGTCCGCCCACAGCCCGGCGGAGTTGACGACGCACCGACTGCGGTGTTCCCAGCCTTCCCTGGCCACGGCCCCCGGCTCCACGGTGACCGACCAGGCGCCATCTTCCCGGCGCAGGCCCGCCACCCGGGCGCCGGTCATGACCCGGGCGCCGTTTTCCTCCGCCTGCCTGGCGAAGGCCTTGGCCAGCCCCTCGGCGTCCATGATGCCGGTCCGGGGCGAGTACAGGGCCGCCACGGCCCCGACCTCCGGTTCCAGCCGCTTCAGCCCGGACCCATCCATCAGGAGCAGGTCCTCGACCCCGTTGGTCAGGCCCAGGGCGTGCAGTTCCTCCAGCACCGGGATCTGGTCCTCCGACGTGGCCACGATCAGCTTGCCGCACTCGCGATAACCCACACCGTGTTCCCGGCAGAACTGCTTGATGAACCGCCTGCCCTCCACGCAGAATCGCGCCTTGAGGGTCCCGGCGGGATAGTACATGCCGCCGTGGCACACCTGGCTGTTGCGGGAGGTGGTGGCCCGCCCCAACCCGGCCTCCTGCTCCAGCAACACCACGGAATAGCCGCGCCGGGCGCACGCCGCGGCCACGGCGCAACCGACCGCACCGCCCCCGACGATGGTCACATCGATCTCGAACATTCCTTGCCTCTTGTCAAAATGCGAGGCGGCCGCAGGCGACGAGGCCTGCGGCCGGACACAGGGCTGGCCTTAATATTCCGGGTTGGGCCACGGCCAGTCAACGGGCAGATTGCAGACGATCAGCAGGGGCCGCCCGCCGACCGGGTGGTCAAAGGCGATTTTCCAGGCGTGCAGGGCGATGCGCCGACCGGGCAGCCTGCCGCTCGCGCCGTACTTCACGTCGCCCAGCAGGGGCCAACCGGCCAGGGCCAGCTGGGCCCGGATCTGATGGCGGCGTCCGGTTACCGGATGGACCTCCACCAGGGCGGTCCCGGCGCCCCGTTCGCGCACGGCCAGATTCAGCAAAGCCTCCTTGGCCCCGGCAAAGGGCTCCGAGGCGGCCCGGGTCCGGCCCCGGGCATCGCCCTGGGCGGCCAGCCAGCTCCTCAGTTCCACGGATCCGTCCGGGGGCTCCCCGGCCACCACGCCCAGGTAGGTCTTGACCACGGTCCCGTCGCGGAACTGACGGGAGAGACGCCCGGCCGCCTTGCTGGTCCTGGCCAGGACAACCACCCCCGAGACGTTGCGGTCGAGGCGGTGCACCAGCCCCAGGTACACCTTGCCCGGCTTGGCGTACTTGACCCGCAGGTATTCCCGCGCCTGATCCAGCAGGGTCTCGTCGCCGCTGGCGTCGCCCTGGACCAGCAGGCCCGCCGGCTTGGCCACCACGAGCAGATGGTTGTCCTCATGCAGGATCTGCACGGCCGCGCTCCCGTCCCGATATCCTGAAGCACCAACCAAGGGCTGACATAGAACCTTCCCGGGTGTAATGTGCAGCGACGAATTCCCGACCCCCGCAGGATCGGCGATGGCCGCCGAGCTTTTCCCAAGGAGTATGGCATGTCCCTGCATGAATTCCCAGCCCGGGCCCGCCGGCCCCTGCCTAGGATGCCCTTCGTGGCTCTGCTGTCCCTGGCGACAATGCTGCTCTTTTCCGGTTGCAACACCCGGCAGGATACACACGGGGATACGGTCCCCGATTTCACGAGGAAACCCGTCAAGATGGAGCGACTCACCTATCCCGAAACCCGCATCACCGATCAGATGGACGATTACCACGGCACCGAGGTTCCCGACCCGTACCGCTGGCTGGAGGACGTGGACTCGGACGAGACCCACGCCTGGGTCGAAGCCCAGAACAAGCTGACCTTCGGCTTCCTGAAATCCATCCCCTCGCGCCAGGGCTTCGCGGACAGGTTGACCGAGATCTGGGACTACGCGCGGTACAGCGCTCCGTTCCGGGAGGGCGGACGGGTCTTCTTCTTCAAGAACAACGGCCTGCAGAACCAGTCGGTGCTTTACGTCCAGGATACGCCGGACGCCGAGCCGCGCGTGCTGCTGGACCCCAACACCCTGAGCGAGGACGGGACCGTCGCCCTGGGCGACATGTCCGTCAGCCGGGACGGCAGGTATCTCGCGTGGTCCACCAGTGTCAGCGGTTCGGACTGGCGCACCTGGTACGTACGGGACATCACCACCGGCCAGGACCTCAAGGACAAGATCGAGTGGAGCAAATTCAGCGGCGCGGCCTGGGATCTGGATGGGCGCGGCTTCTATTACAGCCGCTATCAGGCCCCGGCCGAGGGCGAAACCTTCGAGGGCGCCAACTATTACCAGAAGCTCTACTACCATCGGGTGGACACACCCCAGAGCGAAGACATGCTCATATACGAGCGCCCCGACCGGAAGGAATGGGGGTTCGGCGGCAGCGTCAGCGAGGATGGCCGCTACCTGGTCATCTCCGTCTGGCAGGGTACGAGCCGCAACAACCGGCTGTATTACAAGGACCTGGCCGACAAGAGCAAGCGTGTCCACCGTTTGCTGGACGATTTCGACGCCAGCTACGATTTCCTGGGCAACGACGGCACCGTGTTCTTCATCCGCACCAACCTGGACGCCCCGCGCGAGAAGGTCATCGCCATCGACATCACCAATCCCGGCCGCGAGCATTGGCGTGAGATCATCCCCCAAAGCACCGATCCCATCGACGGGGCGACCATCCTGAACAACCAGTTCGTCGTGACCTACATGCACGACGTGGTCAACCTGGTGAAGGTCTTCGACCTGGACGGGACCTTCGTCCGCGACATCCCCCTGCCGGGCCTGGGCAGCGTGGGCGGTTTCCACGGCCACGAGGCCGACACCGAGACCTACTACGTGTTCAACAGCTACCTGAACCCCAGCGAGATCTACCACTACGATTTCCGCACCGGCAAGAGCACCCTGCTGCGCAAACCGGAGATCGCCTTCGACTTCTCCGGCTACCGGACCGACCAGGTGTTCTACCGGAGCAAGGACGGCACCCGCATCCCCATGTTCCTGATCCACCGCCGGGATCTGGACCTGGACGGGGAAAACCCTACACTGCTGTACGGGTACGGTGGCTTCAACATCAGCCTGAATCCACGCTTCTCGCCGGCCATCCTGCCTTGGATCGAAAACGGCGGCGTTTACGCGGTGGCCAACCTGCGCGGCGGCGGGGAATACGGCGAACAATGGCACCAGGCCGGCATGCTGAAGAACAAGCAGAACGTCTTCGATGATTTCATCGCCGCGGCCGAATACCTGATCAGGGAGCGTTACACGAACCCCAACAAGCTGGCCGTCTACGGCGGTAGCAACGGCGGTCTGCTGGTCGGCGCGGTGGTGAACCAGCGACCCGAGCTGTTCGCCGCGGCCATCCCCGCGGTCGGGGTCATGGACATGCTGCGTTTCCAGAAGTTCACCATCGGCTGGGCCTGGGTCAGCGACTACGGCAGCAGCGAGGACCCGGAGATGTTCCCGGTCCTCTACGGATACAGTCCCTACCACAACCTCAAGCCGGGCATCGAGTACCCCGCCGTCATGGTCATGACCGCCGACCACGACGACCGGGTTGTGCCGGGACACAGTTTCAAGTACGCCGCGAAGCTGCAGGCCTGCCAGGCGGGCAACCTGCCGGTGCTGATCCGCATCCAGACCAAGGCCGGCCACGGGGCGGGCAGACCCACGGCCATGATCATCCAGGAGGTGGCCGACCGTTACGCCTTCCTGGACAAGATCCTCAACCTGCCCACGCAGTAGGGGAGGAAAACCGGCCCAACCGACGGTCGGCGGACCAGCGGGCGCTACCTGCTTCTCCGCCGGCCGTAACCGGATACCCAGAGTCCCGCAGCCAGCAGGGCCATGCCCGCCAGGGCCCGACCGTACGGCGCCGTTTCCCCGAAGACCAGCCAGGACACCAGGACCGCCAGGGGGATCTTCAGGTTGTTGGCCACCGCCAGGGAGCCATGACCCACGGTCACGGTTCCCTTGTTCCACAGGTAGAATCCCACGGCGGTGGGCACAAGCCCCAGGTAGAGCAGCACGCCCACGGCCCCCGGAGTCCAGCCCCCGAACCCCGGGCGAACTGCCAGGGCGGCCGCAAGGGTCACCAGCACCGCGCCCTGGTACATCCAGGTCATCATTCCGCTGTCGCCGGCGCCGACCCGCCGCTTGAGGTCCGGGTAATACACCTGGCCCACGGCGAAGCAGAGGTTGGCCCCCTGCAGCAGGAGCACACCCCGCCAGTCGCCCTCGGCGAGCACCCCGTCGCGCATCAATACGACCGCCGCCCCGGCGACGGCGAGCACGGCGGCCAACAGATGCCTGGGGATGAAACTGCGCGCCCTGAAATCGGCCAGGATGACCACGTACAGGGGAGTGAAGATCGTCAGCAGGGCCACCAGCCAGGCGGGCAGCCAGCGGTAGGACATGATGTACAGCACGTACATCACGCCGAACTGCAGTCCGCCCAGTCCCAGCACCAGGGGCACATTGCGGCCCCTGACCCGGGCTCGGTCCAGGAAGGGGGTGAACACGGCCGCTGCCAGCACAAGCCGTCCAGCGGCCACAAGGACCGGGTCCAGACCGACCAGGTATCCCTTGATCAGTCCGAAGGAAAAGGCCCACAGCACCGAGGCGGCCAGCAGTTGGATCATGCCGCCCGTTACCTCACCAGCATCAGCGGACGCACCTGGGTCACCGGTCCCGCCGTCATGCGCGCGAAGTAAGTGCCCGAGGCCACGGCACGGCCCGAATCGTCGGTGCCGTTCCAGTTCACGGAATGATCTCCCTCCGTCAGGAAACCGGGAGCCAGGTTCCTGACCAGGCGCCCGGAGACATCATAGACGGCCAGCCCCACCTCGGCGGCCTGAGGCAGGTTGAAACGGATGGCGGTCATGGGATTGAAGGGATTGGGCACGGCTCCCAGCAGATGCGGGGAATCGGGTGCATGCTCCAGGACGTCGCTGATCCCCCCGTCGGTCTTCTCGCACAGCACCCAGTCGTCTGGATCCAGGACGACTCCCGTGGGCTGGTCGTTCACCTCGAAATGGTACCACTGCACCTGTTCGCTGTTCTGGACGACGAAATCCTCGGACCCGGTCGCGGTCGTGATCCTCACATCCAGGGGCATCTCGAAAAGACCCGTGTCTGTCTGGATCTGGGCGATGCGCAGATCGACCCGCCAATCCGAACCGGTCGGCGAGGACGACCACGCCACCTCGTACTGCGGGTAGTACTGCCCGTAGATCCACTGGTTGAAGAAAGACCCCAGGGCCAGCCCCGAGACCGATTCGCACACCGCCTGGAACTGTTCTGTGTTGGCCGACGAAAAGGCGTAGGCCTGGCGATAGGCCGCCAGGGCGGCGAAGAAATCCGCATCCCCCATGACGTGACGCAGCATGTGCACCACCCAGGCGGCCTTGGCGTAGGTCGTCCAGTAGTTGAAGATGACGTTGAAATCACTGGCGTCGGGGACATAGACCGACCCGCTCCCGAAGTATTTGCGCTCGTTCATCTTCGAGTGGTAGGCGGCCTCGCCCTGGCTCTGTTCCAGCCAGTAGGCCTCGGACCAGGTAGCGAACCCCTCGTTGAGCCAGATGTGGTGGAAATCGGCGCAGGTGATCATGTCGCCGAACCACTGGTGCGAGAGCTCGTGGGCGACGAAGGTCTCGTAGTAGTAGTTGTAGGCCATGCTGGAACACGTCTGGTGCTCCATGCCTCCGCCCCAGGGGAAATGGGCGTGGCCGTACTTCTCGTTGATGAACGGATATTCCCCGTAGGCCAGGGCGAAGGTGTGGATCATGGTGGGAGTCGCCGCGTAGCCGGAGGTGGCCGCCCCCACCTTGTCCTGGACCACGAAATGGGTCAGCGGCATGCTCTCGTCCTGCAGTCCGATGTACACATCATCGATCTCGGCGAAGGGGTGGGCGGTGACCGAGACCAAGTACGTGCAGATGGGATAAAGCTCGCGCCAGTGGTAGGTGGTCTTGCCCTCCTCGGGCACCGAAGTATCCTGAAGCAGGCCGTTGCCGGCCACGATCAGCGGATCTGGCACGGTCACATCGATGTAGGCCGAGTCCGCCTTGTCGGTGTTCAGGTCCTTGCAGGGCCACCACTCGCGGGCGCCGTAGGGCTCGCTCAGGGACCAGACCAGGGGCTGATTGTCGTAAGTGTCCCAGCCGAAGTAGTCCCCTTCGGGGTCACCGCTGTAGTCCACCGTCACGGTGAAGGCTTCACCCTGCAGGTAGGTGCGCTCCAGATCGATGTCCAGCAGGTCGTTGGCGTGGGTGAAGGTCACCGGCGACCCGGCCGACCTGACCTCGGTGACGACCATGTTCTGATCCAGATGGAGCTCGACCATCGCCAGCGAATCGGCGAGGACGACCGCCGTGGTGGACACCGAGCCGGTCAGGATCTTGAAGACCGGATCCAGTTCCAGGTCCAGGTCGTAGAAGGTCACGTCGTACTCTTCCATGGCCGCGGTCTTGACGGGATCGGCCATGGCCCTGGCCTGCAGGGTTCTTATATGACCAAGGGCCTCGTAAACATCCGCCTGCCTCGTCTTGTAGGCATCGGACCACACGGGCTGTTCGGGCAGGGGCGCCAACGGCACGGTGCTGAGACCGCGGGCCGGTGCCGACAGGGGCGCCAGCAACAGGGTTGCCACGGCGGCCAGGAAGAACGGGACCGGAGACCGCCGAGAAACGGGAAAACGGATAGACATGGGCAACCCTCCGCTGCGAAGCCGGGGATGGGGAAATGTTCAGAAGGACGGCTAATTATATCACACGGCGGACTTGCCAAGCAAATCGGGCCCGGCCGGCCGGTCTCCGTTGGCGCAGCCCGGCCCCACCGACCATATTTGACGGGCGAGCATTCAAGCTGATCCCGAAAGGAGAAAACCATGCCTACCTATGAATACGAGTGCACCGGTTGCGGCCTGGTCTTCGAGGAACAGCGCCCCATAACCGCCCCCGCCAGGCAGCGCTGTCCCCGGTGCCGGCACAAGGTCAACCGCCTGGTCAGCGGCGGCTCGGGGATCGTCTTCAAGGGCTCGGGCTTTTATGTGACCGATTCCCGTGGTAAAAAGGAAAACGCACGGACGTCGTCTGCCGAGTCCTCCTCATCCGAGGCGGCCGGCGGAGACTCCGGCGCCGAGAAATCCGACGCGGCATCCTGATGATCCGGTGAAAGGGTCCCCATGAAACAGGACAATCTCGCAGTGGAAATCGACGGAAAGGAAGTTCTCGTCGAGGCGGGGACGCCTCTGCTGCAATACCTCAAGGAGAACCGGCCCGAGGACCTGACGGGCGAGAACCCGGTGGCCATCGCCTCGGTCAACGGCCGCCGCGTCAGCCTGCACGAGCCCGTGGCTCCCGGGGATCGCATCCGCCTGATCCGCCTGGGGGATCGCCAGTGCCAGACCACCATCCAGCGCACGGTGCTGTTCCTGCTGGCGGTGGCGGCCGAGGACGTCTTTCCCGACCATCGCGTCTGCGTGGAATTCAGCTACGGCGGCGGGACCTACTGCGAACTGAACCGCGACGAACCCCTGACCGCCGCGGAAATCGCCCGCCTGGAGAAGCGGATGCGCGAACTGGTCCGGGAGGACCGGCCCCTGACGCCGCAGACCTTCGGGCTGCGCGCCCTGCTGAAGATCTATCGCCGCCAGCACGACGAGCGCAGCTACCGCACCGCACGCTACCTGCGCCGTGACGCCCTGACCTTCTACCGCATGGAGAACAGCCCGCGGTTGTACTTCGGTCGGCAGCTGCCCTCGACCGGCTACGTCAGGACCTTCTCCCTCGTCCCCGAAGCCCCGGGCTTCGTGCTGCTGACCAACATCAAGGGCAAGGTGGAGCAGATGGCCGCCCACCAGCCCCAGCCGAAATTCCTGGCCACACTGCGGGACTACACACGGTGGACGGAGGAGATCGGCCTGCAGGACACCGGCTGTCTCAACGAGTTCATCGTCAACGGCCGTACCGACGATTTGATCCAGATCTCCGAGGCGCGCCACTCCCAGTTCTTCGTCGACGCCGCCCGCAGGGTGGCCGACCTGCCCCGGAATGGGAGGCTGGTGCTGCTGGCCGGGCCCTCCAGCTCCGGCAAGACGACCAGCGCCAAGCGCATCATGGTCCACCTGAGGGTCCTGGGTTTCCGGCCCTTCGCCCTTTCCCTGGACAACTATTTCGTGGACCGCGACCAGACCCCCCTGGCCGAGGACGGCGACTACGACTACGAGGCGCTGGAAGCCCTGCGTATCGACAAGTTCAACGAGGACCTGCAGGAGCTGATGGCCGGCAAGGAGGTCCACCTGCCCAAGTACGACTTCGTCACCGGCACTTCCCGCCTGGCGGACGAGCCCACCCGCCTGCAACGCGGCCAGCCCCTGATCGTCGAGGGCATCCACGCCCTGAACCCGGCCCTGACACCCGCGGTCCCGCGCCGGGAGAAGCTGCAGATCTACGTCTCGGCGCTCAGCCACCTGAACATCGACCGCTACAGCTACATCAAGACCACCCATAGCCGGCTATTCCGCCGTATCGTGCGCGACGCCCAGTTCCGCGGCTACACCGCTTCCCAGACCCTGGCGCGCTGGCCCAAGGTCCGCAGCGGCGAGGAGAAGCACATCTTCCCCTTCCAGAACAACGCCGACCTGTTCTTCAACTCCGGACTCGTCTACGAGCTGCCGGTCCTGAAGCTATGGGCCGAGCCGCGCCTGGCCGCCGTGAGTTCCGAAGACGCCAACTACGGCCTGGCCCGCACACTCATCGACCTGCTGTCGCTGCTGCTGCCCATGGACGCCGGCGCCGTCCCCCCCACCTCCCTGCTGCGGGAGTTCATCGGCGGTTCCGGCTTCGACTACTGAGGGGATTCAGGGGACCAGGAAATACTCCTGGAGCTTCTCCACGGCGGTTGCCGCGAGCTGTTCGTCCGTCAGGAAAGTCACGGTGGAAAAGGAGGTGCTGATCATGTGGACCGGCACCTGCGCCTCGGCGGTGGCCTCGAAGATGGTGCCGGCGATGGCCGGGCGTTCGCTGAAATGGGGCCCGTAGATCGAGATGGCGCTGCAGCCGCGCTGGTAGTCGATATCCCGGGCCTGGATCTCCTCCTGGATGGACTGCAGCAACCCCAGGGACTGGTCGAGGTCCCGGCTGCCGATGGCGAAGCAGATGTTGTTCAGCCCCTCGCCGTCGACGAACGACGTCACGCAGATGATGTTGATCCCGCCCAGCCCGAGGGTGGAAAGCGACTTGCCCGCCAGTCCGTGGCCGGAACGCGCTCCCAGGATCCTGATCAGGACCAGGTCATCCTTCCTGGTGATGCCCCCCACTGCGATCTTGCCCGTCATTGCCGGTCGCTCTTTCGGTTCGGCCCCGGCCGGTGCGGCCAGGGCGGTATGCGTGTCCATGATCTCCGCCAAAGCTAGTCGTTCAGGGACCGGAAACCAAGTTTTCCGGAACCGGCCCGGGGCGACCCAGTTGACAGGAGCGCCGCCATGGGGTAAAAGCGGAGCGGAAACACGAAACACCGTCTGCAAGCCCAAGAAACGGAGGTTCGCCATGCCCACAGTCGCGGTCATCCTGAGCGGTTGCGGCGTCTATGACGGCTCGGAAATCCACGAAGCCTGCGCAGCCCTCCTGGCTCTCGACAAGGCCGGAGCCCAGGTCGTCATCTGCGCCCCGTCCGGACCCCAGATGCATGTCGTGAACCACCTGGCGGGCGAACCCGCCGAGGGGGAATCAAGGGACATCCTGGTCGAAGCCGCCCGGATCGCCAGGGGAGAGATCAAGCCCCTGGCCGACGTGGACCCGGCCACGGTGGACGCCGTGCTGATGCCCGGCGGCTTCGGGGCGGCCAAGAACCTCTGCACCTTCGCCGTCGACGGCGCCGACTGCCGGGTGAACCCCGTCGTGGTGGACTTCCTGCGCCGTGCCCACGACCTGGGCAAGGCCATCGGCGCCATGTGCATCGCCCCGGTGATCCTGGCGCGGATTTTCGGCCCCGACCTGTCTCCCCGGCTGACCATCGGCAGCGATCCGACCACCGCCGGCATGATGGGACAGATGGGCGCCGTGCATGTCGATTGCGCGGTGGGCGACTCGGTTGTCGACGAGACCAACCGCATGGTCACCACTCCCGCCTACATGCTGGCCAAATCCATCAAGGAGGTCTTTGTGGGCGCCGACGGTTTCGTGCAGGAGCTGCTGGCCCTCTGCAAATGATTCCGGCTGGAGGGTTGCCCTGACATCCTCCGTGGTTTAGTTTCCACGGGTTCGTCCCGTGCGGATCCGGGCCCAGGGGGTGGCCCGTCCCGACGAAAGCAAACTCATGCGGGCCGCCGTGCCCGCCCAGCGGCCTCGATGCATCACAGGAGCCACACCATGGATGACAACAAGACCCAGGATCCCACAACGTCACAAACATCCGCCCCGCACACTCTCGAATCGCCGCGCAACTGCACGCCGTGGAACACCGCCGAAGGCCGGGTGATCAGTCTGATCAGCCGCAAGGGCGGAGTTGGCAAGACCACCTCGGCCGTCAACCTGGGGGCCGCCTTCGCCCTGTCCGGACACACGGTCCTGGTCATCGGCACCGACCCCCAGTGCGGCGTGTGCCGAACCCTGGGCGTCGACCAGGACGACCTGAGCACCAGCATCGACGACATCTTCACCCTCAACACTCCCCTGACCGAGCTGGCCCAGCGTTCTCCCCTGGAGAACCTGTTCTTCGCCTCTCCCCGCATCACCTCCCTGGCAGATGAGGAGTCCTTCCTGGCCAATATGAACCAGCGGGCCGACGACTTCGCGAGGGAGGTGGACCGGGCCCGCAACCTCTACGACACCATCCTCATCGACTGCCCTCCCAGCCTGGGCGCACCGACCCGCGCGGCCCTGCTGGCCTCGGACAGCTTTCTGGTTCCCGTCCAGGCCGAGGAACTGTGTCGCGGTTCCCTCAACCCCCTCATGGAATTCGTGGCCGACTTCCGGCGGCGCCACTTCGCAGCCGCGGAGACCGAGACCCCTTCGCTCGAGGGGCTGTTCCTGACCATGGTCAACAGCCGCACGCGCATGAGCAAGCATGTCGCCGCCCAGGTGGAAGAGGAGTTCGGATCCCGGTTGCTGGCAACCGGCGTGCCTCGCACGACGCGGCTGAGCGAGATGGCGCTCAAGGGCAAGCCTGCGGTGATCTATGCCCGCAAATCGGCCGGCAGCCGGGCCTACTTCAATCTTGCGGACGAGCTGATCCGGCGCTTCACCGCCACGGCCGCCCAGGACGACGCCGACGATGCGGCCGTCGGGATCCCGGTCCAGCGGGCCCCCGAGAACCCGGTGCCCCCCGTCGGCCGGGAGTATCCTGCGATCGCAACCGAACCCGCTCTTGCCGGCGGTCTGGATCGGCTACTTGCCGATCTGGGCCGTACCGATGACATTAGCAGGGGACCGGCCCTGGTACGTGAACCTCCGCAGCCGGAAATGGTCTCCCTGGACGACCTGCTGGCCGAGGAGGAGCGGGAATCCGGTCCCTCAGGCGGAAACGACGAGGATGAATGGGCCTTCGGGATCGACCCGGACGACCCGCTGAACTGACCCCGGCCTCCCGAAACGACACGCGGCCGGCCGGGGCGACCCGGCCGGCTTTTTGCGAGCGACGCTGGAGGTTATCCGTTGAACACCGACACCATGCAATGCCTGGTCTACGACAAGTCCACCACACCGTGGGACCGCACCCGCGGTTTCGTCCGGCGGGAGATGCCCAAACCGGTACTGGATGAGGACCGGAATCCCGACGACGGCGAGGCCGTCCTGATCAAGGTCATCTTCGCGGGGTTCTGCGGCAGCGACCGCGGCATATGGAACCGCACCGCCTTCAAGGGCATGATCTTCGACAGCCTCAAGCGGGAGCACAAGACCACCCGGATCATCGGCCACGAGATGGTCGGCGAGATAGTGGCCACAGGATCGCGGGTCCAGCCCCGCTGGGGCTACCGGCCCAAGGACATCGTCTCCACCGAGAGCCACATCATCTGCGGCACCTGCTACCAGTGCCGCATCGGCCAGACCCACATCTGCAGCCAGGACGTGATCATCGGCATCGGCCGGGACGGCTGCTTCGCCGAGTACATCAAGCTGCCGGCCAACGTCCTGTGGCCCACCGATCCCCGCCGCATCGGCATGAAGGTCGCCGCCCTCCAGGAGCCCTTCGGCAACGCCGTTCACGCCTGCACCACCGCCGACCTGCGGGGCAAGACCGTCGCCATCTTCGGCTGCGGCACCATCGGGCTGTTCGCCATCATGATCGCCCGCGCCCTGGGCGCCACCCGCGTCATCGGCGTCGAGCCCAAGCCCGCCAACCGGGAGATGGCGCTGAAGCTCGGGGCGGACGAGGTCATCCCCCTGGAGATCGATCCGGACCACCCCCATTCCTGGGCCGCCGACAAGGAGATCGTCGCCCGGGTACGGGCCTCCTGCCGGGGTATCGGCGCCGACGTGGCCATGGACATGGCAGGGTTCAATTCCAGCGTCAACAACGCCATCCAGTCCACCCGGCGGGGCGGCGAGGTCATCCTGTTCGGACTCAAGCAGGGCAATTTCCACATCCAGGCCTTCGACCGGGTCATCGTCAACGGTCTGACCCTGCACAGCGTGATCGGTCGCCGGATCTTCGAAACCTGGTATATTACCCGCAACCTCCTGGAAGACCGCAGCAACGGCATCCAGGACAACATCCACGATGTCATCCTCGGCGGAGGCGACGAAGCGGTGGTCCATATCGCCGATTTCGATCCCGAGGCTTTCGAGGACACCCTGGCCGCCTGGCCCAAACCCCTGATCCAGTTCTGATCAGGGCGGGACCAGGGCGGACAAGAGCAAGGAACGGCCATGCACATCACCATCGAGTACTGCCAGGTCTGAAACTACCGGCCACGTGCCGCCGGTCTGGCGGAGATCATCAGGGAAAAGCTGGGACACGAGGCGGAGTTGATCCCTTCCAGCGGGGGCGTCTTCGAGGTCGAGATCGACGGCCGACGCGTGTTCAGCAAGAAGGAACTGGGCCGTTTCCCCACCGACGAGGAAATCCTGGCCCTGGTATCCGGCAGTGGATGATGGCCCCCCGCGACACGGTCGGCCAAGGGGGTAGACCGATATCCGCGCCGCGGGGGGTGATGACATATACGTTCGTCCCCGACCCGCAGTTCCCGCCTGCGACCATCCTGGCCGCAAGAATCCGGCGCCGGATTCATTGGGCCGGTCCGGAATCGACGTCAGAATACCGTGGTCAGGTCAGCCAGTTCCAGCTGTCGCCAGTAGCGGGGATCCAGCCTGAACACGGCCCTCCCCCCCGCGGATTCGAGTCCGCGCACGAACCCGCCGGGCCCCACCCTCTCCAGCAGAGCCGGACATACCGCTTCCCACAGGGTCGCGCCCGAATCCGGGCTCGCCACTCCGACAACCACCCACTGTCCGGGTGCGAGGGAAAACGACCAGTCCAGATCGGCATCGATCCGTCCTGATGCGGACAGAGGCAAGGTCTGCTCCAGGGGTGCGGACGACCCGGGCCGTACCTCCAGCCGCAGCGTCACCGGCCCGGCCGTTTCCGGGGGAGCCAGTTCGACGGTGACCCCCGTCAGATGAACCGTGAGCGGTTCCGACATGGCAGCCAGCAGGTTGGCGGCCACGGACACCTGCGCCCTGCAGACGGGATTGCCCTTGAAGGCCAGGACGTAACCGTCCAGCAGATCCAGGGCCGCGGTGTGCAGATCCAGCCATGCCGCCGTCCAATCCAGTCCCGCCGCCGCCTTTCTGCGGACCACCTCGTTGTCGAGCACAAGCGCATCCCAGGCCCTGGTGAAGTCCACCAGGCGGTTCCGTGCCACCTGTCCGTAGCTCACCGCCAGTTCCTCCGCCCAACGTGCCAGGAAGGGATCGGGAATATCCTCGGCGTAGGCGGTCCAGACATCAGGGTCGGTGACCGAGGCCAGTACACCATAGAATTCCAGGAAACCGGGTGCGGCCGCCAGGGTCGTCAGGTGGCCTGGCCAGGACGTCGGGGGATCTCCCCGGTCCAGGTACGGTCTCAAGGCCTCGAAGCGCAGCCGCCCGATCACGTCCTCGCACAATGCCGGGTCGAAGATCACGGCGGGGTTGGCGTTCAGATCGCGCCAGAAGTCCGCATCGGCCGCGGCCCTCAGCGATGCCCGGTCCGGTTCCTCCAGCAGGGAGTAGAGTTCCACGGTACCTGCCACCACGGGCGGCGCCTGGCCGGCCGGGAACATGCCCACAGCCCGACGCAGCTTGGGGAGCACGGCGCGCACTCCGACGGCCGGCCAGACCCCCTGTCCCCAGCCCTCGCCGAAAGGCAGGCCAAGGGACGCCGGGTCATGCTCGGCGGTCTTGAGACGCGCAAAGGCATAGGCGCAATTGCCGTAGGCCCTGGTGATGGGACTGGCGGCGGGAGGTACCCGGCTGGCCGCATCCAGAAGTTCCTGTTGCCATCCCTCGCTCCAGGATTCGCCCCAGAACAGTTCCACCAACCTGCCCATGGAGTGCGCCTGTATCCGGGCCAGGTGGACATCATCCATCCGGCCCCGGACCCCCAGTTCGGAGGCGGCGGCGGTGTCGAACCCCCTGCGGACCGCTTGCAGGGAATCATAGCGAGCCACGGCGGATGAGTCGGGCAAGCTACCCAGGTCCTCCCAGTAGACTTCGTTGGCCAGGGAATACCAGGCCAATTCGAGGCGTACCAGGTCCCTGGTCAGATCCTGCCCCTCATCGGCAAGGGCGGCCATCCTGCGCACCTCGCGCTGTGGTTGTCGGCCCTGCTGGATACCGGCCTTGACCACCTTGAGGTACGTCTCGACCTGGCCCGCCAGAGAGACCGCCACCCCCGACTTCAGGTCCAGCAAGGCTTCCCTGCGTGCCTTGGCGGCCTTCGAGCCGTCTTCCCGGACCTTCGCCCGGTAATCCGCAATGATTTCCTGGTAGGACCGCCCCACATCCACTACCGACAACAGGGACGCCCCTTGTGGTGATTCGGAAGCGGATGATCCTTCCTGCGCCAACCAGTTCTTCACCCAGGGCAAGGATAGGCGGGGCAGGGAACCAAGCCACCAGCCGGCAGCCAGGATCAGCACCACGCCCAGCACCGTGGCGGCACGCCCGGACAGTCCGTGGCGACGACGGTAATCGACGATGGTGATGTTGCGGAGCTTGCGCCGCTCCAGGACCACCCGCCGCCTGGAAGCGGGGGGCGCATCCTCCTGATCCTGGGCTTTCTCTCCTGCAGCGGAAGCCGTCTTGGCCCGGGAGAACCTGGAGGCGTTCATCGTCCCCCGGTCGGCGCTCAGAGGAGCCAGCCTTTCCGGCAGGGTCCGGGCAGCGGGCCGTGCACCGGCGTTGAGGGCCGGATGGTAAGTAGAACGGCGGGCCAGCTCATGAAGACCCCGGATATTGCCGCCCGCCAACAGGTCCGCCACCGATCGCAGGTAAGCCGCGGCATCCGGCCCCTGATCCACGCCGGTCAGATCCAGGACCCGGCGTTTCCAGTCCACCAGGGAACCGCCGGGCTGCCGCGTGGCGGCCAGATTCCACAACCAGGGTTCGATCGGACAGAAGGAGGTGAAGCGCAGGCCGGCCTTCGTACCGGCAGGAATGGCCGCCACCAGCAATCTCAGGATCTGGTCGCATTCCCGGTTCGGGTACGCCAGCGGCAGGTGAAGCCGACCCCGTGCCAGGAGTTGCTGCAAGGCATCGGTAACCAGCGATCTGATCTCCGGCGAAGGGGGAATTCCCTCGCCCAACTTCGCCAAAGCCCTCGGCGGAAGCTGTGCCGGATCCACCGCATCCAGCAAAGCATAGGGATCGAAACCCAGCTTGACATACTCGGATTCGGGAACCTTGAAGCACCGGTGCCGCACCTGCTGGTCCTGCCACGTCACCACCACTGCGTGGTGAAGATTCGAACCCGACCCCGGAGAATCCTTGAGGGGGAAAGAGGATACGACCGGTACCTGCAGATCGGTCCCGGACAGGGCAGACCATCCCTCGTGGGCGGCGCTGACCTGCTCCACCAGCTCAGGCTGCCATTCCCCCTCCATGCCGGCAACCTGGGGACCGGCCCCGGGTGACCCGCTGGGGGAAATCAGATCCAGGAAATCGAACCGTGGCATCGTCATCCTTTCTCTTCCCATGAGTCCTTATATTGATTCGGCAAATTTTCGCATAACTGAAGCAAAATGTGCCCGGTGTCGAAACACCGGGCACATCCTTCAACCAGTTCAAGAATCAGGAGTTAGGCCTTTAAACGTCCCTCTCCCGACCCAGCCGCTTGACCTTGTCCACGTTGCCGGGGGACACGGCGGCCGGATGTTCGTGCTCGAACATCTCCTTGGGCATCTTCCCGTTGATCCACGAGGGATTCATGGGATAGGCATGGGGATTGAAGATCACCCCGTACATGTGCCAGATGAGGATGGCCAGGAAGGCCAGCCAGGCCTCGTAGTAGTGGATCACATGGAAGATGTCGATGAGTTCCTGGCCCGTGTACTGGACGATGTACTTCTCGAACCAGAGGAAGGCGCCGGTCAAGGCCATGACGACGGTCCCCCAGATCAGGGCCCAGTACTCGGCCTTCTCCACGAAGGAGAAGCGCCGCATCTCGGGCACCTTGTTGGTCAGTCCGAGGTTGTACTTGAACATGCCCAGGGCCTGCATGGCATCCTCGAAACGGGGCGCCATGTCCTTCAGGAAGATCCGACCCTTGGTGGTCATCAGGTAACCCAGATGCCAGAAGGCCCCGATCGTCATCACCACGGCGGCGACGCGGTGGATGAGGCCGCGAAGATGCGCGCCACCCTCGTGGCCGAAGATCAGCTGGGCCCACCAGGCGTCGTAGAACCGCAGGGCGAAGCCGGTCAGCACCAGGATCGAGAAGGAGATGGCCAGCACGGCGTGCTGCAGGACCTCGTCCACCTCCATGCGACGCACCTGCTGCTTGGCCATGACGTTGCGGATCTGGCGCAACCAGTCCAGCAGGCAGTAGAAGAACATCCCGCCGATGACCAGGGCGATCAGCACCTGGTAGATCCGCTTGAAGAGGGCCGGCAGGCCCGAGGCGTCCGCCGCCAGGGGAACATGGATCCGGGTCTTCGAAGCCGTTTCCTCGGTGATGCCCGCGTGGCAGTGACCGCAGGTCTTGGCCACGTTGGCGGGGTTGACCGAGGATTCCGGATCGCTGGAAGGCAGGATCAGGTGCGCCCCGTGGCAGGAGGCGCAGTTGGCAACCTTGGTATCACCGTTCTGGCTTTTCAAGCCGTGGTACGAATCCACGAACGATGTCTGCGTACCCGTGGGCAACTCGTAACGTTCATTGAGGTTGGCCGAATCGTGACACGGCGTGCACGTGGCCTCGGCCACACGGAAAGGACTGACCGGTGAACGTGGATCGCTGGCCGGCAGGATGCCGTGCTCACCGTGGCAGTTGGTACAGGTAGGAGAATCGACCTCGCCCTGGGCGACAAGCTGTCCGTGAATGCCCTTCTCGTATTCCTCTTCGATGGACTCGTGGCAGCGCCCGCATGTTCCGGCAATGTTGAAGTAGTTGATGCTGGACTGGATTTTTCCCGGAGGGAGGATCCGGTGGGCATCATTGCCGGTGCCGTGACAATCGATGCAGGTGGCCGCCGAAGCCTTGACTCCCGGCAGCTCCTTGCCGTGAACACCCTGCTGATAGACTTCCACAGGATGCTTGAAGCGGATCCCGACCTTGTCCAGGAACGCTTGATCCTCGTGGCACTTGGCGCAGGTACCGGACAGGTTCCGGGGGTTGACGCTGGACTCCTCTTCGTCCGGCGCCAGGATATGGTGGCTGCCGTGGCAGTCGGCGCAAGTGGGCACGTAAGGTGATTCCCCTACCACACCCTGGCCGTGCTGGACGTAGGCCTCGGCCACATCGTCGTGGCAATCAGCGCAGGCGGGAGGACCGATCTCGATATCCTCATGGGGAAGTTCCGTGATTCCCGTGTGACAATCGGTGCAGGACAGGCCGTCATGAATGCTACCGGAAATCTCCGTTACATCGACAAAGGGACCGTCACCGTCCGGATCGCCATGACAGTCCAGGCAATCGGCATCGGGGAAATCGTCGGCCAACAACGGGACCGCTACCAGCAACAGGACCAACCCCATCATGAGAACCAGCAGGTGTTTTCTGGACATCGCTGAACGCCTTTCGACTGGTGGCTGCCAGGAAAATAACAGAACCTAATTCATACCAGGAACCGAGATCCTCGGCAACGGCAATCCGCCCCGGGCTCTCGGTCATCAACTTGTCACAAATCTAATCCACGGGAGGGTCCGACACAAAGACAATATAAACATAACTTCAATATTTAGAATAGATTAAACCATATTAAACAACTAGGAAATAGACCAACTTTGAACCCTCCCACAGCCCTGCGCCCTCCCGGTTCCGGAAAAAAAACTGTCCATTGACCCCGATTCTCAACAACTGACAACCGATTGTCCATATTCGAGTTAGACAAGTTATGCAACATGTCAACCCATTCACTCAGAACAAGTTAATCACAAACGTCATGGAATTATCCGGGCCTGATCTTCTATTTTCGCCCCAGCAAAACAGAATTGGACAATTGGTTAACAATCAGATCAGGCCCTGAAGGGGCATCCGGAAAGGAGGTTCTTGGCCAGCGAAGGGTAGCGGGGAATCGCATCATGCTGCCCTTCGTCCCGTTGCGGTTTCACACCGCGGAACCTGATGACCAATCACCCCCAGCGTGATGAGGTTTGAACCTATGGATCGAAATAACACCCGCCCGGTGGCACCCCTGCTCTGGCTACTGGCTGTGAGTTGTGTGGTGCTCCTGGTCATACCCCTTAGCTCCTCCGCGGCCGACACGGAGAACTATGTGGGTTCAGAGACCTGTCTTGAATGTCACGACGACCTCGGCCCGGCCATGAGCCGGACCGTTCACGGCAACCTGCAGGCCTACCAGTACCCCGGTGAGGCCACGGGTTGCGAATCCTGCCACGGTCCCGGCGGCGCCCACGTCGAATCCGAGGATCCGGACGACATCTTCAAGCCCACCGCCGACAACGACGGTGCCGCGAAATGCCTGGCCTGCCACAAGACCGGCAACACCATGAACTGGGACACCAGCACCCACGCCGAGAACGACGTGGCCTGCCTGTCCTGCCACCAGATCCATATCGGGACCTACGGCAAGGCCCTGCTCAAGGCGCCCCAGCAGCAGCTGTGCGAAAGCTGCCACCAGGACGTCAAGGGCAAGTTCCAGCTGCCGAGCCACCATCCGTTGAAGGAAGGCTTCATGACCTGCACCTCCTGCCACGACGTGCACAGCGGGAACATGCAGGGCGTGGCCGAGGGTGAGATGACAAGGGACGCCTGCCTGAACTGCCACACGCAGTACGCCGGCCCCTTCATCTTCGAACACTCGCCCGTCGAGGAGGATTGCCGGATCTGTCACGATCCCCACGGCGCGGTGGCCAACAACCTGCTCAAGCAGAATGAACCGTTCATCTGCCTGCAGTGCCACCAGCCGCACTTCCACACCATCCTGGCGGGGTACGAAGGCGATTACTCGGCCCCCGACGGCGTGGTGAATGCCGACCCCCGTTACGAGGGTCTCTCGGGGACTTCGCACTACGACAGCATGAAGCGATCGATGCTGACCAAGTGTACCCAGTGTCATCAGTCCGTGCACGGCACGGACCTGCCCTCCCAGACCATCACCGGTCAGGGCCGGGCCCTGAACCGCTAACGGCCATGAAAGACGAGGTGACAATGCACAAGCGAATCCTGCTTATGACCATCGCGGCCCTGCTGGTTTGCTGGGCGCCCGTCGGCCTGGCCGACGACAGCGGTGGTTTCGTGAACGGCTCGGCCACGGCCGGAGTCCACATCAGCGACGCCACGGACAATCCCGTGCGGGTAGGCGAATACGTCAACCTGGAAGATTTCGAGGACGTCATGGCCGACATGGTCCTGGACCTGTTCGGCGGCACGCCCAACACGCTCTACACGGTGGGCCTGACCTATCGGGACAATTCCACCAAGAGCATCGACTTCAACCTGTGGACCAAGAACTACATCTCGGCCGACTTCGGTTACGATTCGTTCATCCACAACATGGACCACGACTACCTGCAGAACATGCAGGCCAGGGAAGCCGGCGTGGATGCCGAGGGGAACTTCGTCCCCGGCGGCAAGCAGATCTACCACACCGACAACGACCCCATGGGGCGGTACTTCATCCAGTACGAGAAGTTCCACGGCAATGTGAAGGTGGACCTGCCCTTCATGGAAGGTGGCCAGGTGTACGGCGGTTACGGCGAGCAGACCCGCAGCGGGTTCAAGCAGACCATGACCATCGACCACTGCGCCTTCTGCCACGTCGAGAGCAACGCCCAGCGGATCGACCAGCGGACCGAGACCTGGACCGCGGGCATCAAGGGCACCGTGGGCAAGACCTCGGTGCAGTACGAGTACACCAGCCGGGACTACTACGACCACACCGGCGCTCCCGAACGCCACTGGCTGAGCGCCAGGCATCCGGTCAACGGGGGTTCCGCGGATGAATTCGCCTCGCGCGACATCTTCCAGGACGTGACCCTGCCGTACGGCCA